>JANMIM010001239.1:0-4198 GCA_031375795.1 Bacteroidota bacterium | reverse complement strand
CTAGCCGCGTCCCCGCAAACAGCAGGTATTCAGTGGTCTGCGAGGCAAATGTCGACAACTTGAACATCCCCGACCGACCCTCGATCGAGAAGGTTCCCTGCCATTCCGTGGGGAATTCATACATGCCCATGCGGCTCCATTGCGTGGCTTCCATCACCATCTCGGTCGCGGTGCCCGAGAGCGTGTCGAGCAACAATTCCATGGAAAGCTCTCCCCCGAGATTTTGGGAACACTTTTCATTGCTGCGCTGCATGCTCATGAAACCTTGCTTGCCCACGCCGAGGTACAGCGCCTCGCGGTGCATGCCCTTGTTGTTTTGAAAGTAGATGTCGGCGGCACCCTTGCCGTTGTAGGTGACGTCGCGCACCTGTACCTTGCCCACGATGCGGCGCTCCTGCCAGGTAAAGGTCGCCTCGCCGTTGGCGATGAGCAGTTGCCCGTCGGCGTGGCGTGTCTTGCGTGCCACCTTGTCTGCCTTCATCGCGAGGTGAATGCGGTTGGCGTCGCTGGAAATGGTCATCTTGGGCTGGTAACCGCCCGAGAATTGATAGTCCCACTCGCCGCCGATGCGCTTGCCGGCCGAGTTTTCAAAAGGCTTGCCGTAGCGGTCCTTGAGCTTGACCCAACCTTGCTGCTCGTCATAGAGCCATGCGGCCTGCTTGGCTTGTGTCCAGTCCCAGCGGTCGCCCGTCGAGCGCGTGTTTTCCATCGCAAACACCACACTGCCCTTGGCATCTTGCCCGGCAAAGACGATGAATCCCCGGTGGCAACTCTTGCCGACGGCGAGGAGGCTGCCCGCACCTATCCACAAGGCGATGCCTGTGGATAACGCAAGGCAGATTTTGGCTAATTTTTGAATTTTCATTGAATACGAGGAGGTTAAAACGAATGCAAGGTCTGAAAAATTGTGGATAAATGCAAGTTATCCACAATTCATCTCCCATGTATTTACTGGAATTCCTTACAGGTCAGGAGGAAAAATCGTGCGTATCTGGCGGCGAATTTGAATCAGGCCGCCCTGCCGTTTGCATTTGAACGGCAAAGCCCCCAAATTGATGCAATGGAGGCACAGGTGGAAAAATCAAGGCTAGGTAGGCTGCTCGATCCGGTTTTTGTCGTGGCATTGGCGGTCTTGCTGCTCAACGACCACGTCTGGAAAGCGGAATTTCACAACTTCTGGACTGGAAAGCTGAGCGACTTTGCGGGCCTGTATGCCTTTGCTTGGGTGGGGATGAGCCTGCTGCCCCGGATGAAGCAACAGGTTCCTTGGCTGGCGGCGGCGGCGTTCATTTGCTGGAAGTCGCCCTTGGTCGAGCCGCTGCTGTCTGGCTGGAATGCTACCGACATCTGGCCGCTCGCCAGGGTGCTCGACTATGGGGACTGGTGGGCGGTGGCGGTGCTGCCGCTGGCGAACCGGCGATTTGCGGGATTGCGGGGGAATGCGGGGTTGTGGGCGAAAGCGGGGTTGTGGGCGAATGCGGGGCGTGTGCGGATGCTGCGCGCTGCCTTGCAGGGGCTGGTGCTGGGGGTCGCGCTATTTGCATTTTGTGCCACGAGCGAAAAGAATGATTTTGTTTACGATGTGGAATATGAACTTCCCATCTCCCATACCGAAGCCGTGAGGCGGCTCAATCAGCTCAATTCCGATTTGGCGCTGCACAATCCTGTCTTGAGCACCCACCACTGCAACGCCAATCAATTTATTCAAGAAGGCCAGCATCGGCTCTACCTCCACCACAACTTGGACACTGAAACCTTCTGCGACACGCTCTACGCCCAGATCAAGGACAGCGTCTTCATTGACGAGATCAGGGAATATGAGATCCCCAGCGTCGACAGCATCTATGTGAATCCCGATGGCGTGTTCAGGTTTTATTTTCCACTCTCCCAGCGCCTCGAATCCGACACCAGCACCCATCAATGCTTCTCGGTGCTCGCGATCTGCTCGCTGAAAGCCGTAGGCAATGGCAGCCGACTCAAGCTGCTGCATAGCGACTCGATGAACTGCGAAATACTGCCCCCGGAGGAAAAAAAGGACAACGCCGAGACCTACCTGCGCAAGAAATTTGAGGAAAACGTGGTCGCCGTGCTGAAAAAGCAATGACAGATGGCGGAAAAATCGTTCAATAGATACTTGAAAAAAAATGTATTGCTTGACCAAATCGATGTCCAATTTCGCCCATATCCTGACCCAAACGTCCCTGCACTTGGTGCTCATGGCTGCGCTACTTTCGTGCAAGCCACATCATGGCCAAACGACATCGATTGACAAGGAGGCAGGAATGAGGCGCGAGCAGCTCATCGACGCCTACCGCGAGGCCGGCAAATTGCTCTTTGTCTACGGCACCGGCGACTCGGCCGCCGCACAAACCTACCACAAAATGCTCACGGAGATGAGCCAACGCAAGGCACGTATCACGATGGTCGTGCGCAGCGACCGTGAGGTGACCGATGCCGAACTGCATGAGCTGCCGCTCTACCTGCTGGGCACCCCGCAAAACAACGCTGTCCTGGCCCGCATCATGCCCCAATTGCCCTTTCATGTCACGGCAAAAAGCATAGAGTTCAATCAGCAGCAATATGGCGACCACGCCAGCTTGAGCATCGGATTTTACCCCAATCCCCTTGCGCCCGGCTTGCCGCTGAGCCTCACGACAAGCTACTCAGAATCAGAGATCTATGCCCAGGTATCCAAGGCATTTGAAAGCCCGTTTTTCTGGTATGCCATCAGCGGCTGGGGCTACCAGATGATGGATGGCGGCCGGCGCAAGGTGATGGGTTTTTTTGACGAATCCGATGCCAAACAATGGAAAATCGGCGGCAAGACACACTGGGATTTCACCCATGACGGCGCGCATTTCGCAGACCATGGCAACTATTCTTTTTATGCCCACCAAGGCACCTACAGCAAGGCCATCGCCGACTCGATCGGCAATGACCTTGGGTTCGGACACGATTCAGTTGCCGCCGTGCTCGGTAAAGTGCGGCCATCAAAGCCCATCACCGTGCATCTCTACCCTAGCATCGAAATCAAAGGCTTGGCGACAGGCGATACACGATCTGCGAGCATGGGGCCAGACAGCAGCTTGCATCTTGTGGTGCATCCCGAATTTGCCAGCCGTCCAAGCGCAGAACCAAACCTTGCACTCATCCGCCAATTGGCCCCACCCTGCAAAATACCTGCCTTGGAATTGGGATTGGCGATCAGACCCATCTGGTTTTGGGAATCGGCGGGTTGGCAATATTGGGCACAAAGGTTTGCGGTTTCAGGGAATGCGCTCACGATTGCAGAATTGTTGAATCCCGAGGTTTGGGAGCATGAATCGCCCTTCTTGAAAGCCTGCATGTCGGCGGCCTTGGTGGAATATATTTATACCCAAATGGGGCCGGATGTGTTCCGGAAATTGTATGCTGCCGAGCCAGATGCTGCGCGGTCACTGTTGTTGCCGCAGGAGCAACAATTCCTGGCACGACTGCACATCATTGCCGAATTGACTTCCTATCGGGAAATTCGGGAACCTCAATATTCCCCTGTCGTTCCATCCTTTCAGAAAGCATTCAATTTCGCACACGAGGGCTACCAGATTTTCAACGGCTATGCCTCCAAGGAAGCATCGGTTTCGATGGAATTCCTCTCCAGGGACATGAAATGCAATTCGGTCGCCGTGATTCCCTATGCTGGTTATGAAAATGTAAAATCCCCAAGCTGGGTGAGCTTTTCCGACGGCGCTGGCGCCGAGAATGATGAGAGCATCATCCATTGCATTTGGAGCGCCAAGCAGGCGGGCTTGAGCGTGATGATCAAGCCGCAGGTGTGGCCCTGGAACGACTGGACCGGCGAAATCGAGATGCAAAGCGAGGCAGATTGGGACCTCTTTTTTGACCACTATTATCGATGGATCAGGCACTACGCCATCATGGCCGAGATGTATGATGCAGACATACTGTGCATCGGTGTCGAGCTGAGCAAGACCACATTGCAGCGCCCAGACGACTGGCGCAACATGATCACAAAATTGCGCAGCATCTACCATGGCAACATCACCTACGCCGCAAATTGGGGTGAGGAATTTGAGCAATGCAAGTTTTGGGACGCGCTGGATTATGTCGGGGTGAATTGTTATTACCCGTTGACCAAAAAGGAGAAGCCGAATCAAAAGGAGCTGGAGGCTGGGTTTGCCGACGTGATGGACAAGGT
>JANMIM010000225.1:0-5309 GCA_031375795.1 Bacteroidota bacterium | reverse complement strand
CAGCGAGAGACCGCTGTAAAAATTGAAGATTGGGACAGCGTTCTGGAAAGACTAAAAAGAAATTATGCTTGACTCTAGACGTCTATAATTTGAAAATTCCGCAAATCATAATAAGAGCAAATGGTCTAGAAAAACAACTCTATATTTAGCGTTGCAAGCTCGCAACCTTGTTCAGTCATTTTGAGCATCAAATAAAATGGTGCGATAACACTGAAGGTTGCAAAAAAATGGCTGTCAGACATCAATTAAGGTGTAGACTAAATCTACTCCACCACAAACCCAAACAACTCCACCATCTCCACGCCGAGCCCCTTGGCCAGCGCTTGTACAGTGCTGATCGTCGGGTTGATCTTCCCAGCCTCGATGCGCCTCACTTGCGAGAAGTCGATTCCTGCGAGGTCGGCGAGCGCTTCCAAAGTTAGATTCTTGGAATGGCGGACGCTACGCAGGTGGAAACCAAACGCGATCAATAATTTTTCGTCTCGAATGCGATTCATTAGGGCAAGTATGCCCAATTCATCTATATTTGCGTAGGTGATGTATGCCCTAAAATGATTTCAATATGGTACAACTACAGGAAAATCAGCTCGTGATCACGATCCCCACGCCGTCGCCGGCAGAAACATTGACGGATATGCAGCATGGGATCATTGAAATCTTGAAAACCATCCTGGCTCATGGACGCGAGGGCAGCGACTTGCTGCTCGACCGCCCGACTGCGGATGACGGGTACTTTGCGCTGGAATTGCTGCAGGCGACTTTGATGGAAGCGGCGGTGAAGCGTGATGGTATAGCCCCAACCGACGAACCCAAACCTCGACATTTAACCCCATGAACGAAGAAGAAACCCTTCAATCGCTCAAGCGCGACATTTTGCAGCACTTGCCGGAGGTGAAAGATGCCGCAAAATTGCAAAGGATGCTGGAGCTGCTGAGCGGGAATGCGCCGACACCACAGGTGCTTCTGGACCGTATTGATCGTGGGCGGGCGGAATCCAAAGCTGGGCTTGGCAGGCCAGTTGAAGAACTGTTGGAGGAAATGGAAGATTGGTGAGCTGCACGGCTTGAGATTTAGCAGCTGCGCAAGTCAGGGCTTCCCATCTCCTCGGGCCGGAGGCCCCGAACAGCATGAGCGTGCCCCGAGGTGTCGGGGCCGCTCGCTCGCCGCTGATGCCCCCTTGCCACTCTACCACTCAATCCCAGGATTCCGCTCATGCCATTCGATGATGTCGGCAAAAATTCTGGCCATCTTGTCGGCGTCAAACTTGTCGCGGTAGAAGCACTTGAAGATCTCGCCTTTTAGCTCCGCCTCAGATAGATTTGGATTTTGCTGACGCAGGCGATTCTTGACAGCTAGCCGGCCCATTTCAAACATCTCGATCGCCATTTGCCCGCGCTCCTCGGGGCTACGTTCACGCAATATCTGGTTTTGAATCTTGCGGATGTGGTCGGGGGTATTGGTGTGGATCATAATGGGAGGTCAAATGTGCTTCGTTTTGCTATTCGGAGTAAGAATCTCAAAAGCCTCTTTTGTTCATTTTGTAGGCGAGAACATCCTTGACCGAAATGCCTGTCGGGGTGATGCTGTACAAAACGTAGTTGTGGCTGCTCACCCTCCATCGCCTGACATTGTCCTTCTTGAAAGTGGGTGTGCCTTTTGTCGGGTGCTCGGCGAGTTCCTTTACGATGCGTTCTATTCCGTTCAAAACCCTATCGGCAAAATCCTTCCCGTGATTTTTCAGCCAAGTAAGCCCCGATGCTTGCGACCGATCTTTTGGCTTTCGGAGACCAAGCTATTTCCGCAGCCACGGCCTTGCCTCCCGCATGACTTCCTCGGTCGTGAAAACCCTGCCTGCTGCAATGTCGGCATCGGCTTCATCAATTCCTGCTTTTTCTTCGTCAGTGAGTTCGTCCCACCAATCACTTGCCCCTCCACTGAGCAGGGAGCGAACCTCCGCGAGAATTGCCATGTCTCGACTCGATCGGACGAGTTTGACCACCTCGTCGATTATACCTGCAAGATTTTCATCGGCCTTCATAGTGTAAATATGTGGAAGTTTTGAGTGATGCGCAAGTGGTGTGAGGGTGCGTCTTGGGCAATCTCCCGTCCCTTGTCTTCTGCGCCAAGGGACGGGAGAGCACTGCTGCTTCACATCCTCGTTTTCTTGCAAGCACAAAATTACCTCCTCGGGCCAGAGGCCCGAGAAGGATCAGCGTGCCCCGAGGTGTCGGGGCCGCTCGCTCGCCGCTGATGCCCCCTTGCCATTCCCCCCAAATCCAGCATCTTTGCAAGTATGCCAACATCAACGCCGACATTTCGACTGCTTCTCCTTGCCTGCGCAACCGCGCTGCTCCTGCACGCCTGCGCGGACAGAACTCCGCCCACTGAGCCGCAAGTACCCGCCAATCCCGCTGATTTGATCGATCCTTTCATCGGCACCGGCGGGCATGGGCATACATTTCCGGGTGCGACGGTGCCCTTTGGGATGGTGCAGTTGAGCCCCGACACGCGGCTCGAGGGCTGGGATGGCTGCTCGGGCTACCACTTCAGCGACAGCGTGATCTATGGCTTCTCGCACACGCACCTGAGCGGCACGGGCGTGAGCGACTACGGCGACGTTTTGTTCATGCCCATGTCGGAGCCGGCTTGGGAAAGCAAGGTCGTTCCAGGTGAGCGCAGCTACCCTTCGCGCTTTGAAAAATCCTCTGAGAAGGCGGGCGGCGGCTGGTACAACGTGCATTTGGAGCAGGGCAATGTCGATGTCGAACTCACGGCGACGACGCGCTGCGGCTATCACCGCTATACATTCGCCCGCGATTCTGGCCTTGTTTTGATTGACCTGAACCACCGCGACATCTTGCTGGGAAGTGCGTTGAAGGTGGTGAATGCGACGGAGGTGGAGGGCTACCGCGCCTCGACGGCTTGGGCGCGTGATCAGCAGGTGTATTTTGTGGCGCAATTCTCGGCGCCGATCCAGCAGCACGAGACACGCGCCGCAACAAAGAATGCCGATCAGACACCGCTGCCGACACGCTACCTGCTGCATTTCGATTCGCTCAAAGACAGGCAGCTCATCATCCGTGTGGGCCTGAGCAGCGTGAGTGTGGCCGATGCCCGCCGCGCCTTGGAGGTCGAGGGCGACACTTGGGATTTTGACACGGTGCGGGAGAATGCAAAGCAGGCCTGGAAGCAACAGGTCTCCAAGATCATCGTGGGCGGCGGCACGCCCGAGCAGCAAAAGATCTTCTACACAGCGCTTTACCACACTTCGATCGTGCCCAATGTCTTCAGTGGCGTCGATGGCGACTACATGGGCATGGACCGCAAACCGCATTCGGCAGGGGTGGACCAGCAATACACCGTTTTCTCGCTCTGGGACACCTACCGCGCCACGCATCCGCTCTACACCCTGATCGAGCAAAAGCGCAACACGGACTTCATTCGCAGCTTTCTCAGGATGTACCAAGAGGGCGGCCGCCTCCCTGTCTGGGAACTCGCGGGCAATGAAACCGAATGCATGATCGGCTACCACAGCGTCGCCGTGATCGCCGACGCCTACATGAAGGGCCTGCGCGACTTCGATGCCGAGCTCGCGCTCCAAGCCATGGTGCATAGCGCCGACATGGACCACTTCGGATTGGCGACCTACAAAAGTCAGGGCCATATCGGGGCGGGCGATGAGTCGGAGAGCGTGTCCAAGACGCTCGAATATGCCTACGACGACTGGTGCATCGCCGAGATGGCGCATGCCATGGGCCGCGACAGCATCGCCACGCAGTTTTACCAGCGGGCCCAGTATTACAAGAACCTCTTCGACCCAGGGACCGGATTTTTCCGCGCCAAGATGAACGGCTGCTGGCAGGAACCCTTCGACCCCCGCGAGGTCAATTTTAACTTCACGGAGGCCAATGCCTGGCAATACAGCCTCGCGGTGCCCCAAGACATCGAGGGCCTGATCGCCTTGATGGGCGGCAAACAAGCATTTGAGGCCCACCTCGACAAGCTCTTCACCGCTGAAACCGCCACGACGGGCCGCGAGCAGGCCGACATCACTGGCCTCATCGGGCAATACGCGCATGGCAACGAGCCGAGCCACCACATGGCCTGGTTGTACAATTTCACCGATTCACCCCACAAGGTCCAGATGTATGTGAGCCGCATCCTCGCCGAGATGTACCACGCTGCGCCCGACGGCCTGAGTGGCAACGAGGACTGCGGGCAAATGAGCGCTTGGTACGTGATGAGCGCCATGGGCCTGTATGCCGTCACGCCCGGCAGGCCCGAATACCACCTCTCGGCGCCGCTGTTTCCCTACGTTCGCCTGAATTTGGAGAATCGGAACATCTTCGAAATCAAGGCCGAGGGTGTCGACAAGGGCAAGAAATACATCCAAACGGCTACGCTCAATGGCGAGCCTGTGCAAAGCCTCGTGATCAGTCAGCAGGCGATCATGGCGGGTGGGGAGCTTGTGTTTGTGATGGGTGAGCAGCCCAATGACAAGTGGGCGGGCCAGAATCCGATGCGGCCTGAGAGCAAGATCAATGGCCCCAGGATCGCCACTGTGCCCTACTTCAGGGCACGCACGCAGACCTTTACCGATACGCTCGTGGTGCGCATCGCGAGTGTGGAGCCGGGCGTGACCATCCACTTCACGATGGATGGAAACCTGCCGACCAAGGCTTCACCCACCTATTCCACCCCCATGCTCATCCAGGAACAAACCGTGTTTCAAGCCATCGGCATTGCCGCCGACGGCAGCCAAAGTCCGGTGGCCCGCGCGGAATTCTACAAGATCGACCCCAACCGCAAGATCAAGCTGCTCACGAAGTACGAAAACCAATATGCCGCCGGCGGTGAAAATGCCCTGATCGACGGCCTGCGCGGCGGACCCAATTTCCGCACCGGGCGATGGCAGGGTTACCAAGGCGACATGGAGGTAGTGGTGGACCTGGGGAAGTCCGGCCTGATCTCTGGCGTGAGCGTTGGTTTCCTGCAAGACATTGGATCCTGGATTTGGATGCCGCGACAGGTGGAATTTTCATTTTCAGAGGACGGCAAGACCTTTGGATCGCCCACCGTGGTGCCCTCCAAGGTGGCCGACAAGGTGACTGTGGCGATCATGACGGACTATCAATTTGAGACCGTGAAGCCCTTGCACACGCGCTATGTGCGCGTGAAGGCCATCAACTATGGCATCTGCCCGCCCTGGCACCTCGGGGCGGGTGGGCAGGCATGGATTTTTGCGGATGAGGTGGTGGTGGAGGGACTCGGGAATTGAGTGGAGCAATGTCCGCAAGCCACAGGGCTCA
>JANMIM010000208.1:0-1795 GCA_031375795.1 Bacteroidota bacterium | reverse complement strand
CATAGGCCTCCTTGTAATATTGGTCCTGGGAATAGGCTTTCCAGCTCAGGCATGAGTTGCTGCCCACCGTGACCATGGGGCTGATGAGCCAATCGCTGCTCTTGCCGACGGGCGAGTACCACGACGGACTCGCGACGACCTTGTTGTTGAGGCTGTCGCGGTAGTCGGCGCGGCCTTGCCAGCCAGATTGCAGTTGCAAGGCAGCATTGGGGGTATGCCCGTCGCCGTCCAGCACGGTCCAGGTGCCAGGGATCCCGTTTTCGAAGTCCTCTGAAAACAAAACCGTCCCACCACAGGGCAATTCCTCAGTGGTGCCGGTGATGCGGCCGGTGAGGTTGGGCAGGGTCGAACGTTGGCTTACTTGTGCTTGCAGGACATCGGTCATCCACAAGCCGCTCAGGCAAACGAAGCAAAACAAACAATTGGTCAAATTTCTCATACGCGGTGCAAATTATGAAATTTTGTCGGCACAGGCCGATTTTTCAGCACATGAGAAGACAACGAAATTTTGGGAGAATTAATCTTCTGGCAGGTGAATCGGTGACAAGGCGAGGGATTGCAAGCTGGCTACATCCGATGGAATGGACTTGGTGAGCACCTCGGGGCCGTCGGCGCCGATGGAAACCATGTCGCGCAGCACGATCCCGATGCCCCGCCACTTGCCGGTGATCCCATCCTCATCGGGCAAGAAAATCGCCGTCTCCAGGCAAACAATGGTCCCCGCCGTGAGTACCTTGGGCATGGGTCCCTCCTCGATCGAACGGCCGATCGGCAGGATATCGGTCACCTTGAGCACTTTGCGTGCACCCAGGGCATTTGCAAAAAAGATCAGGCGCTTGTCGAGGGCATCAAACCCAGCCGCAGCGGTGGCTTGGAGTTGGCTGGGCGTAGCCTGCGCCACGCAGGCTTGCAGGGATTTTTGGTGGATGGCCAAGACGCCTTCGTACAAGCTCTGGATGTCTGCCCCAAAACTGCCCCCTGCGGGCAGCGTCCTGGTCGCGCGTGCCGCATAGCCATCGAGCGAGATGCCCATGTCCAGCACGGTCGCCCCCGACTGCGGCAGCGTCGCCGAGTTGCTGACATAGTTGGGTTGTGCCGAATGCTTGCCTGAGGCCACGATCACCGGCATCTCCAGGGCGGCGCCCCTGAGATGGGCGATGTACTCGGCAGCGGCCTGCAGCCGCGCCTCGATGCGGCCTGCGGCGGCGCGCGAGGCTGCCGCCTTCATCGCCTCGGCCAAGACGGCTATCGTTTTTTGCACCATGGCACGCTCGGCTTCGGTCTTCTTGCCATCGGGACGCAGGCAGCAGTCATATTCCAGCACGTCGATCTTGAACCGACGGATCTCCTCCTGCAAAGCTTGCAGGCCTTGCAGCCGCGACACCTTGCTTGCACGCTCCAAAATCGGGTCCCTGAATTCTGCAGCGGTGTACTCCATCATGACGTGGATGCGCTGCACGAGCGGCATCAGCGACACAGAGTCGGCCTTCAGGATTTCTTTGTAATATTTTTGGGAGGTTGCGTCGTAGGGGAATCCCGGGGCCAAGGTCGAAAACAGCTTGTAGCCGAGTTCCCAGTAGTCGGCGCCGCCGGGTTTCTTGAAGGACGAAACCCGCAAAGGCTTGGTGTAGACCTTGCTCACTGACTCACTGTTGAGCGTCTCGTTGCAAAATTTGCGCCATTGCCCTGCCTGCCTGATCGCGACGCCTCCCTCCTGCAGCCCAAACATGCCGCGGTACTCGTGCCCCAAGGATACGAGTCCATAGTCGGTCTTGTCTGGCAGGAAAATCATAGT
>JANMIM010001227.1:0-1779 GCA_031375795.1 Bacteroidota bacterium | reverse complement strand
TCAGTTCGTCGACGCGGGCGGGGTCGCAGCCAAAGCCGATCGTGATCTTGTAACCCTGCTTGGGGTATGAAGCTTGCTCGGCATAGGCAGACACGCCATAGACGCCACCTTTTTCCTCACGCATCGACTCGCGCAGCATGATGCGCAGCGTGGCGAGCATGGCATTCATCTCATAGTTGTTCTGCTCGGAATACGCATATTCCCCTGTGAAATTGAGGCTCACCATGCTTTTGGGATCGTGCCCCGCAAATACTTCCTTCTTGACCACGCCGGCAGGGGCTTTGATGCCCACGTCCTTCCAGCTTTCCTTGCGGCTCAGGTTGGGGAGTCCGCCGACGTATTGCTCGATCCAGGGCTTGATTTGAGCAGGATCAAAGCTGCCGACGAATACAAATGTGAAGTCGCTCGCATCTGAGAAGCGATCCAAGTAGGCCATGTAGGAGGGCTGGAATTCCACGGCATCGACGATGGCCTCTGTGAGTGCAAATTCCCTGGGGTGGTGGGAATGCATGATCACATTGACCGAATCATTAAAAATCCCCTCTGGCCCAGAGCTGAAGCCAATGTAGGTCTTGAAGTCCTGCTTGAAGGATTCGTAGGCCTCCTTGTCTTGGCGTGGTGCCGTGAAGTAGAGGTAGCTGAGCTGCAACATCGTCTCCAAGTCGGCCTTGGAACTGCTGCCTTGCATGCCTTCGGTGTAATTGTCGATGTAGGGACGCACTTCCACGGTCTTGCCGGCGAGCTTTTTGTTGAGGGCCGAGGCTTTGAACACGCCTGCACCGCTCAGGGCGATGATGTCTGCCGCCCCCCATGTCTTTGGGAAATCGCTGTTGCTGAACCGCGAGCTGCCGCCAAAACTGAAGGCGTTCATCATCACCTCGTCGTCCTTGAACTTGGTGGGCTTCAGGATCACGCGGGCACCGTTGCTCATTTTCCATTCGGTGATGCCCCACTTTGTATCCTTGGTCTCAGAAGTGACCTTGCCGGCGACGGGAGCCTTGCCCACGAGCGGGCGGTCGTCCACGATCTCCTTGTAAGCCTCGACGTCGCCCTTGCGAATGGTTTCAAACTTGGAGAGAAGCTCGGCCTCGGTCGGGAATTTGGCCTTTTCGTTGTCCTTGCCGCTGAGGGTGATCACGCAGTTGCGTGCTTGGATGGCGTTGCGAAAGGCTTCGTTCACTTGCTCCAGCGTGATCTCCGGGAGGTGTTTCTTGAGCAGGTTCAGTTCTTGCTCGGGGCTCAGGAAGTAGCTGCCGCTGAGGAAACTCTCGACATATTCACCGACGAGTTTGTCGCTGCCGGTCTTGTCGCGCTCTTGGTAGGCCGTCTCGGCATCCTTGAGCATCTTCACTTTCTGCCGCTCATACTCGGTGGCCACAAAGCCGTGGCGGCGTGCCCGCTCGATTTCGGTGAATGCTTGGTCCACGGCCTTGGTCGCGCCCTCGGGGCTGAAGATCCCAAAAAAGGCCATCGCACTTTTGGAGCGGAGCCCTTGCAAGCTGCCATCGCCCGCCGCGCTGAATAGGAAGGGGCTGTTTCCCAGCTCCTTGAGCTCGGTCATGCGGTCGCTCAGCATCGCGGAGGCCAAACTCATCACGAGGTCGCGGTGGTAGTCGGCCTCGGTCTTGAAGGGCAGGTTGTCGTGCTTGAAGAGGACTTGGAGCAGGTTGAATTGCGACTCGGCGTCGATGAAGACCTTGGCGCGTACATCCTCGTGGTCGGGGATCTGGATGAATGGGCGCGGGGTGGGGTTGGGCTTGGCGGCCACCTTGGAAAAGC
>JANMIM010000075.1:0-8612 GCA_031375795.1 Bacteroidota bacterium | reverse complement strand
CGTCTCCACGGGACGCCGTCCCTACACCGACAACCTGGGCTTGGACAAGGCGGGCGTGAAGCTCGATCCCAAAGGCCGTGTCGAGGTCGACGACCACCTCATGACCAATGTCGAAGGCATCTATGCCATCGGCGACGTGATCAAGGGCGCCATGCTGGCCCACAAAGCCAGCGAAGAAGGCGTCTTCGTGGCCGAGGTCATGGCCGGGCAGCATCCACACATTAATTACAGGGCGATCCCCGGCGTGGTCTACACATGGCCCGAAGTGGCTGGCGTAGGCTACACCGAAGAGGAACTCAAGGCGGCAGGTCGCGCCTACAAGACTGGCAGCTTCTATTTCAAAGCCAGCGGTCGCGCCCGTGCCAGCATGGACACCGACGGCCTGGTAAAAATCCTCGCCGACAAGGAAACCGATGAAATGCTCGGCATGCACATCGTGGGTCCCAGGGCCGCCGACATGATCATGGAAGGCGTGATGGGCCTCGAGTACCGCGCCAGCGCCGAGGACCTCGGCATCTTCTCCCATGCGCACCCGACGTTTAGCGAGAGCATCAAAGAGGCTGCGCTGGATGCGACAGGGGCGAGGGCGATCCACAAATAGGAGCAGAATTTACAGAATTCTCAGAATTGTGCGGGAGGTTGAATTTTGGGTGGCTCGTTGGGCACCCAAAATTCAGCACATCGTGTGATTCTGGAAATTCTGGCAATTCTGCTCGGTGTGGAATGGGTATGCCTTGTTGCACCCCAAAGATTCAACACCCAGTGTGATTCTGAGAATTCTGGCAATTCTGCTCGGTGTGAAATGCAGGTTGCCCAGTTGAACAACAAAGATTCAGCACCCAGTGTGATTCTGAGAATTCAGGCAATTCTGCTTGGTGTGAAATGCAGGTTGCCCAGTTGAACAACTAGGATTCAACTCCCCGTGTAATTCTGTAAATTCTGTAAATTCTGTAAATTCTGATCAATTCTGGTCAAAACATCACATTCAGCGACAGATTGTTCAGCGGCTGGTAGATGGTTTCAAAGTAGTTGTTGGAGCGGGCGATCGTTGTGGTCTCGGGGGAGACGCGGGCGATGGTGGTGCTGCGGCCGAGGAACATCATGTCGAGGCAGGTTTCGGCGCTCACCGAGACCGCGAAGCCGAGGTAGCAGCGCAGGCCCACGACGGGGCTCAGGCCCATGCCGCGACGGCTGCGGTTGTCGGTGTATTCCTCATAGTTGGTGACGCTGCTGCTCCAGGTTTCGCCTGAATATTTGCCAAATACGCCCACTGCATCGATGCCCGCATAGGGCTCAAACGGCCCCATCACGGCATACCATTCATAGCCCACACGCAATGTGAAACCCGAGACCTTGCCGTCGGTGCGCAGGCAGTCAGGGCAATTGCGACGTGCCTCGTAGTCGTACTTGGTAAGGGCAATCGAGGTGCGAAAGGCGCCATAGGTGCCGTAGCGTTTGTAGTTGAGCCCATTGAAAAAGCCGAGGCCCAGCGTCTGCTCGGCGACATGGATGCCCCCAAAGTTGCTGGTATTGCTCACACTTGCCAGACGGATGCCCACCTCGTTGAGCGGCATGCTGTTGGCACCGCATTGCCCCTGCACACGACCAAACATCGCAGCGGTGAGCAGCAGAAACATTCCAAACTTCGTTGCAATCCTCATATCCTACAATTCACAAATGGCTCAATGAAGGATAAAGTTAAAGAAAGTCGGTTCATTTTCCTACTGCCACAAAATCCCTGAAGCCTCAGCCCCTCGCTTGCACCCCACATTCCCCTCACAAAAAATGGAAGAAATCGATCCCAACACCTTATTTTCGTTCCCATGCGCTATCAACTTTTCTCTTTTGCCTTTTTTTCGAGCCTGGTGCTCGTCGCCTGTAGCCCCGAAGCTTCCCAGCCTGCGGCCATCGCAGCACCCGCAGACGCCATCGAATCCAGCCAAGCCAAGCCCAAACCAGAGCCGCATTACACCACTGAACCCGCCACGGGTGCGTTTGAGGAACTCGTGCCGCAAGGCTATGAAATCGTGAAGGCCGAGGCCGGACAGATCATTGCCTACGGCGACCTCAACGGCAACCAAAAAGACGATGCCGCGATCCTGATCCAAAACATGGAGGAAGAGCAAGGCAGTGCAGCCATTCTCATCGCCTATGACATGCGCGATGGCGGCTGGGCGATGGGGGAAATGACGGGCAATCTCGGACCGGAACCCCTTATGTACCCCGACCCGGGACAGCTCAAAATCGAGAAAGGCGTTCTCATTTTTCATTACCAATCCATGCGCTGGTCGGCCGACCTCAAGTTCAGGAGAGAAGCCAAGTATGGCGACCTGCGCCTCATCGGCTTTGATACCGAAAACTATGGCAATGCCGTGCACGACGGCGCCGGGTCCTCCAGCACCAATTACCTCACTGGGCAGCGCATCAGCAACTACATGTCTTGGGACGAGGAAATACAAGACCTTGTGGAATTGCCCGAGAAGCGCGAAAAAGTGAGCACGAAACTCAAGCCCTTCAGCACCTACAACGAGGACTCCTTGTACAACAGCCTGTGACGCCCATGGAGACCCTGGCCCGCATGCTGCAACACATCCAACCCCTGGAGCAAGCTGCCTTGGCCGACTCGCTGTCGGGCTGGGAATCGGTGAAGTTCAAGCGGAATGAGATGATCACGCAGGCGGGGCAGGTGCAAAACGACATGTTGTTTATCGTGGAGGGTCTGCAGCGGTCCTATTATGTGAAGGATGGCAAGGAATATGTCATCGCATTTACCTACCCGCCCTCGTTTTCGGGGATACCCGAGTCGTTTTTTACGCGGCAGCCCTCCAAGTATTTTTTGCAGGCCCTGAGCGACGGCACGATGCTACGGGTCTCCCGCGAGCGGATTGAAAGTGTATGCGCCGCCCACCCCAGCGTGGAGCGACTCCTGAGATTGGCGACGGCGCAGGTGCTGGGTGGACTGGTGCAGCGCCACTATGAATTGCTGGCATTCTCCATCGAGGAGCGCTTCATGGCATTCATGGAGCGCAGCGCCCACCTCATCAACCTCGTGCCCCACAAACACCTCGCCTCCTACCTAGGCATGGATGCGACCAATTTTTCCAAGCTGCTGAATACGCGCAAGGTTTGAAGGCTTCCTTCCACCCTGCCTCAGCCGCTTCATTCATTGCCTCCCAAAATGCTGGTGAATACCAAGATTTCCTGCCGATAAGCCCGCCAATTTTGGTGCATCAATTCTATATCGATGCCCATGAATCCCCTAGATCTCAAAAACGAAAAATGGTTTGACACCAACGCCTACCCTTTTCAGTCCCGCCAATTCGCGGTTGGAGGGCACAAAATGCACTACATCGACGAGGGCAGCGGCCCGGTGATCCTGTTTGTCCATGGCACTCCCACGTGGTCATTTCTCTACCGCACCCAGATCACGACGCTGCGCGACCGCTACCGTTGCATCGCCGTGGACCACATCGGGTTTGGGCTGAGCGACAAGCCTGCCGATGCACCCTATTCGCCAGAATGGCATTCCCATAACCTTGAAAAGCTGGTCGACCATCTCCAGCTCACCGATTTCACGCTCATCGTCCACGACTTTGGCGGACCGATCGGCTTGTCGATGGCGATCAGGCGTCCCGAGCTTGTCGCCCGCATTGTCTTGCTGAATACCTGGCTGTGGGAGACGGCCAGCATTCCTGCGGCACAAAAGGCCGACAAGCTCATCCGCAGCGCGCTCGGCCGCTTCCTGTACCTGCGCATGAATGCCTCGCCCAAACTGCTGCTCAAAAGTGCGTTCGCCGACAAGCGAAAATTGACCAAGGCCATCCACCGTCATTACATCCAGGTATTTCCTGACAAAAACAGCCGCATGGGCCTGCTCGGCCTGGCATATAACCTGGTCGGCGCAAGCGACTGGTATGCAGCGCAGTGGCAACAGATCGAGCGCATCAGCCACAAGCCCTTTTTGGTGTTTTGGGGAATGAAGGACAGCTTTGTGACGCCCGATTTCCTGAAGCTCTGGGAGGGCAAATTGAAAAATGTACAACCGTTGGTGCGCGCCGAGGAGGCAGGGCATTTTGTACAGGAAGAGGCCGCTGAGCAGCTCACGGAGGCCATCGCAGCATTTGTAGGATAGGAGAATGCGCAAGCCGAATCCTACAACGCCCGCAGCTCCGCCAGCAACTTCACAAATGCTGGATCTGGCTGTATCCCCACCAATTTGGGGTCGGTGGCCATGCGCTCGGCGTCTTTGAAGCCGAGTCGCTGGGCGGCCTGCAGCGATGCGATCGCGTCGGCGGGGCGGTTTTGCTGCAAGCGCACCTGCGCCGTGAGATAGGGCGCCTCGGGATTGAAGGGGTCCACGAGCGCGTAAATCTGCAGGAAATGCTCGGCTGCGGCCATGTCCCCAGCCTTGAGCGCGCCGTCAACCTGGAAATAGACGTTGAGGCTCAGGAAATTGAGGACACGGTGGCGCACGAAGAATGCCTCGGAGCTCGCAGGCTTGCTGTTGGGACTTAGCTTGGCGACGAGGGCACGCCATTCGTCGATGCTTTTGGTGCCGATGAAGGGCACGTATTCATTGCGCAAAGCCGTTTCTTCTTGCATCGCCTTATCATCAGCTGCACGTGCATCCGCCCAGGCCTTGCTCGCTTTGATCTTGTCCATCTCTGCCTTGTAGCTGCTCATTTCCCAGCCATTGCCCAATTTGGCGATGAGACCTTTGTGCAAACGCCACCTGCTCAGCGCATTGCGTTCGGCTTTGTCCTGCGCGGCAAACCGATCCAAGACCTCCTTGCTCACCGAGTCTCGCGCAACGTCTGCTGGATCCATGCTGCATAAATCAATGAACTCAAATGCATCCCCCATGACCGCCACTGTCGGCCACTCGTGCCCACCATCCCAATAGCTCACGAAATCTTTTTGCATTGTCCCATCCAGCACATCCTCCAGCTGCCGCAGTTCTTGGTAATTGAAGTCCTTTTTGCCCACGATGGCATAGTAGTTGAATTTGTCGCTCTGCTGTGGCTGGTAGCCTGCCGAGCAGGCGATCACGCTGCCGATTTCTGGCCGGCTCTGGGCCAGATTGGCCGCCACGCGCGCGCCGCCTGAAAATCCCGAGACCGAGATGTGTCCTTCGTCGATCGCAAATTTGAGCCGCAAGTCCTTGATGAGCTGGTCGTAAATCGAGAGTCCTTGGTTGGGTTGCTGGCCGTTTTTGGAATTGTTGCTGCCCACAAGCAGCATCCCGTAGCCGTCTGCGAGGCTTTGGTACATCGTCACCGGATCCTTGCCCCGGGCGTGCGAATCAAAGAAAATCAGCACCGGAACCGGTCGGTCCACGCTGTAGTTGCTGGGCAAATAATAGGCATAGGCGCCATCGGCGGAGCCTGCCACCGACTCGCTTGCCACGACCTTCCCCAATTCGCGGGGAGGTTTGGCAGCAGGTGTAGCGGCCTCCACGGGTGGCTCGGCAGGCGGATTGGGGGCGGTGGATTGCGGCTTGGGGTCGTTGCAGGCCGTGGCCAATCCGCAGCTGATCACACAGAGGAAAATAAAAATCGGACGCATCATGGATTCCAATATGAGGAAGCCCAAAGGTAAGCAAAAGTGTTTGCTGGAAATCCGCCGTATCTTGCATCGCAATATTTGAATGCGATGAATCCCAAAAAATCAGCCCTCCTCATCGGCGCCACCGGCTTGGTCGGCAATGCGCTCCTAGGCCAGCTACTCGAGGACCCCGACTACGACAGCGTCACCGCCTTCGTGCGCCGCAGCACCGGCAAAACCCATCCCAAGTTGATGGAGTACATCATCGACTTTGGGGACCCCGAGACTTGGGCCCCCTGGGTACTCGGCGACGTGCTGTTTTCCGCGCTCGGCACCACGCGCGCGCAGGCAGGTGGCACCGACGCGCAGCGCGTGGTCGACTACGACTACCAGTACCAGTTTGCCAAGACCGCCGCCGCACAGGGTGTAGGGACCTATGTACTCGTGTCGTCGGTCGGTGCCGATGCCAGCGCAAGTGCATTTTACTTGAAGATGAAGGGCGAGCTCGACCGCGACGTGGCGGCATTGGGCTTTGCGCATTGCCATGTGATGCGCCCGGGCCCGCTGTCGGGGCCGCGCGAGCGACCCCGCGCGATGGAGGGCATCTTCATCGGACTCCTGGGAGCCTTGAATGCCATCGGCATCCTGAAACGCTATCGCCCGATCACTGGCGAGCAGGTCGCGCAGGCCATGCGCAAGGTCGTGGGCATGGGCGGCAAGCCCAGCCAGGTCCACGAACCCGAAGACTTGTTCAGGATCGTGGCCGAGCGACAATTGCCATAACATTTTCCGCGATTCAAGGTTTCTATTCGGCGGCGATCCCTTATCTTCCGCTAGTCAAATTCATCAAAAGCAATGAAAAGAAAAGCTACAGCCATCTGGAATGGCACCGGCCGCGAAGGCAGCGGCAACCTGACCACCCAAAGCGGTGCGCTCAACAAAATCGCCTACACCTTTAAATCCCGTACCCAGGAGTCCGACGGCACGTCTGCCACCAACCCCGAGGAACTCATCGCGGCCGCTCATGCTGGTTGCTTCACGATGTTCCTGAGCTTTCAGTTGGCAGGGGCAGGATTTCCAGCCGACGAGTTGGATACCCAAGCCACCCTGACGCTGAAAACCGAAGGTGGCCTTGCCGTCGAGTCGATCGACCTCGTCGTCAAGGGCAAGGTGCCCGGCGTGAGCGCTGAAGTGTTTCAAGAACTCGCCGTGAAAGCCAAGGAAGGCTGCCCGATCTCCAAGCTCTTCAACTGTGCCATCACACTGGAAGCAGCTTTGGTCTGAGGAAATCCCCGCTCGCCATCTAGCGCCAATGTCTTTCGAGGCGTTGGCGCTATTATTTTACTTGAAAGGTCACGCGATCCACGAGAATCCGCTGCCCATTGGTGAGGGAGCTGATGGTGAGGGTGGTGGTGCTGCCTGTGGGAATGATCCTGAACTTGCGCTTATCGATGTTGCTAGGCTGGATCGTAGCCTCCGTGGCCTCCAACTTGGGGGAGAAATACACTCCAAGATCTGGCACGTCGACCATCATCTCGTTTGGCACGCCCCTGCGGAGTGGTATGTCTGGGCTCGGCGTGATTACGGCCACTGGTATGCAAATCACAAAGCGGCAGGTCACCTCCAATTCCTCCACCGCGCCATCGGGAAGTGTCACGGTGGCAGATGCCCGCAGGGTGTACGGCTTTGTAGTTTGGCCCTTCGCAAAGCCACCGGGAGCGGTGAGATGTAGAAAACCCGTGGGGTAGACAAGGGTGCCGAATTCCGAAGGGAAATAGTTTGGCGTGAAGATTTGACCCAAAATTCCCTTGTGATAATCATTCCTGTCCTTGACGCCATTGCCATGATATCGCACGCTCGCGCCCAGGGGCAAATTGTCCACGCCTAGAATCGCCTCCATCCACAGACCGGCGGCAACGGTGTCGGATTGGGTCTGGTAGCGCAACAACAGCTTGCCCTTGGGTGGCGTGACTTCATATTTTTGCACCGTCTCGGCGAGCTTCAATTCTGCAACCATATCGTCGATCATCAGTCTTTCCATTTCCAAGGCATCCTGGACCAGCAATTCCAATTCTTCCAAGGCTCGGAGCACATTGGCCTCGCCAAAATGCTGCACTTCCCAAACGACGGTGGCGGAATCCTCTGCAATGGCCGGAATTTCAATCTTGCGCTTTCCTTGGAACACGGCATCTTTCAGGGCATCACGCAACGCAAGCGCCTCCTCGCGCAAGAGCTTCGCCTTTCCGTCTCCCCTTCCACCATTCGATTGCACATTGCCCATCATCAACGCTTGGGCCGCGCGGTACTCATTTGGCGTATTGAATGTGCCGATTTGCAAATCCTTGCCCGCGATTTTCTCTAGCTCCGCGCGACATTTTCCAATCTCCCCCAGCAAACCAACTCGATACTTGGTGATGTTCTCGACGGCCAAAAACATCCAACCAAACTGGTGGGCGCTGTCACGCGTCATCGCTGCCACCTCATAAGACAAGATTGCGCTTGCAACCGCATTGTGCTGCAATTGCTCCTGATTTGCCTTGTCCAAGGTCTCGATTTGGGCAGCAATCTGCTGTACCTCTGCTTCGTCCAATTTTTGGGGGCCGCAGCCCAGCCACAAGGTAACTGACAACATCAGGAGACAGAGATATTTGCTGTTTGAATTCATCGTTTATGCTTTTGATGGGGAAATATCAGCGATTTGGGTCAGGAAAACAAATGAGGTGGGCGGCTATCTGATGCAATCGCATGAAGCAAAAAGAAATCAAAATCCCCATTACCCGGGGGCTTCGGGTTTCATCAAGGTGTCGATCAGTTCGCAAACGATGTGAAGGGTTTGGAGGGCGACAGCCCTCAAATTGGTTTCAGGATCCATCATGGCGTCCGAGATCAGCTCCGTTTGCTCCTTGAGGGACTTCAATTTTTCGTTTTGCGGGTATTTTTCTGCTGGATACATTTTCCCGCTCGCCCCGGGGATGTTGGCCGGTGGCCGAGCGGGGCAGGTCTTGGGTGCTTTTGGGGGGTGGGCGAAAAATTTTTGGGCATCGTCCGGCGCACGTCCAGAATCGAAG
>JANMIM010000057.1:0-1705 GCA_031375795.1 Bacteroidota bacterium | reverse complement strand
GGTCGGTCGATCCTGCCAAGACGGGGACGGCCGATGCAGCCACGATCAAGGAAGGCCAGGTGCTGTATGAAAAGTACTGCATGCTGTGCCACGGTGCCGACGGCGCCGCAGGATTCCAGGGCGCCAAGGACCTCGGAGCGTCGATCAAGACCGATGCCGAGATCCTCGACCTCATCAAGAACGGGAAGGGCGTGATGCCCGCCAACACCGACCTGAGCGAAGCCGAGGCCGAAAAGGTGAAGGAATATGTCAAGTATTTGCGCAAGTAAGCCCCTTCGGTACGGTATTTGTATTTGCTATTTCATTTCCAAAAGATGAATATGAGACATTTCCATCTTGTGTTGGCCACTTGCACCTTGGTGTTTGGTTTCCAACTCACACAAGCTGTAGGCCCCACGCCGGGCCCGGTCGCCGGTCCCGGCAAGCTCAAGGCCGTCACGATCGCCTTCTACAACATGGAGAACCTCTTTGACACCGAGGACGACCCCACGATCAACGACGAGGAGTTTCTGCCCAAGGGCACATACGAATGGACGCCCGAGCGCTACAAACGCAAGATCGCCAACATGTCCAAGGTCATCGACCAGCTGGGCGACGAGGACGGCCCCGAGGTTTTGGGGATGTGTGAAGTCGAGAACCTGAAGGTCGTGCAAGACTTGGTGGGCAGCGAGCTCCTCAAGAAAAAAGGCTATGGCATCGTGCACGCCAATTCTCCCGATCAGCGCGGCATCGACTGTGCGCTCATCTACAAGAGCAAGCGATTCACGCCGCTGTACCAATCGGTCTACCACGTGACATTGCCCGACAACAAGGATTTTGCCACGCGCGACATCCTTCTGGTCAAGGGCATCATGGACAAGAGCGTGGACGTGACCTTCATCGTGAACCACTGGCCCTCGCGCCGCGATGGGGCCGAGGAGTCTGCCATCAAGCGGCAGGCCGCTGCGGCTACCCTGCGGTTTGTGATCGATTCCATCCAGGACCTCGATCCACAGGCCAACATCGTGATGATGGGTGATTTCAACGACGAACCAGGCGATGTGAGCATCCACGACATGTTGCATGCTGGCCGCGACTCGGTCGAGGCGGTGAGCACCATGCTCTACAATTGCATGGCGCCGATCAAAGCCGAGGGCAGGGGCTCGCTCAAGTTCAAGGGCGGATGGAACCTCTTCGATCAAATGATGGTGAGCAGCGCGATGATCAACAACAAGTCGCTCGTACACTACGTCAAAGGATCCGCCAACATCTACAATCCCCAATGGATGCGGCAGACCGACGCTGGGGATTGGATGGATGCCCCCAAGCGCACATTCATCGGCAAGAAATATGTCGGCGAAGACGGCTATTCAGACCATTTTCCCGTGTACATTTCCTTGGAATTCTGATGCGGAAACCCATTTCTTTGTTGCTGTTGGCTTTGTTTTGCGTCTTGATCGTGGCGGGATGCAAGCTCCCCCTGGAACCACGGCTCCAAGGCGTCTCGGAGTTCAGGCCACATGGCAGGGCAGGCGGCCGCGACCCCGGCATCACGTTGGGATTGGACATCCACAATCCCAATCCCTACAAAATCAAGGTATTGGCCTACCACTTGGAGACGCCTTGGAGCCGTGGTTCCAGGGGGAGCTTGCATCCCGCCACGATCAAGACGCAAAACAAAGCCAACAGCAACAAAGAAATGGGTTTCCGCATCAGAATTCCAAGG
>JANMIM010000047.1:0-1596 GCA_031375795.1 Bacteroidota bacterium | reverse complement strand
CGACTCCGATCATCAGCGTAAGCCCTGTCAGGTCGAAATGATGGATTTTCGCGGTCACGTAGCTCTCAAGGTTCGCGGCGGCGCGGCTCGCCTTGACAAGCATGATCGTCCCGAAGGCTGCCGCCGAGCCGATCAGGATTTTCGTGGTGCCTGTCATTGGTTTCGGGTCTTGAGGTCGTCAAGCTCGCGGCGGGTGTTGTCGTGTTCAGTCCTCGCCTGTGTGGTGGCCTTGGCAACCTCGATGCAGAGCGTCGCCACCGTCTCGGAGAGCTGCTTGAACTGCTGGTGGAAGTCCCGCAGGAAGAAGCCGACGAACGAGAACAGGATTCCCAAAAGCATGAGGAGGATCGAATTCACTCCCAAAAGAATCTCGGTTGCTGTCATGGTCTTTGCTTGTTTTACTTGAACCTGTCTTCGTCGTCGGCGTTCCCCGCTGCAAGGCTGTCGGTCTAGGCAGTGGTTGAGTGCTGGGCAAATATTGCGTCGGAAAAAGGCGGTTTCCGGGAATGGGTCTATTTTGTATGACTTTGTATGATTTTTGTCTATTTCTGTGGATTTTTGTCTATTTTTTGGTTTATATAATTGATTGTCAATATATTGGCTTGTCCCTGCAAGCTGTTGGCAGTGCAATCAGGGAGGCGGCTCACCCCTGAGTGCCTGATAGGTGTGGCGGTAGGACGCGCCCGTATGCTCGCAATACTCCTTGATAGTCAAGTCCCGCTTGCGCGGCCTGATCTCGTTTCGGATCGCCTGGTGCCTCCTCGCGGCTGCGGTGTACCACTGCGTACCCATCAGGCTTTGCAAATCCTTGATGGAGAGGAACATCGGCCCTTGGTTCATGCGGATTGGGTTTTGGTGGATTCGGATTTCCCTTGGGGATCGGGACTGCTCAACCTCCATTTTCGCAGCCCTTGAGATACGAGATCAAGTCCACGAAGGAACCCTCGTCAAGGAAAAGGGTGTGCATCGGCTCCCTGATCTCGCCATCGACCAGCCCCTTCCTCCAATGTGTCACGAGTTGCGCCATCTCAAGCCCCAATCGGCCTGTCTCGGGGTACTTGGAAAGCAGGATCTGTGCATGGACGAGCTTTTCTTTCGGTTTCATATACGATTGATTTATAGTGAATACAGGTATTGGAGGCAGGTTGCGGTGCCGTGGTCCTCAAGGGCTTGGATCGCGGCCTTGAGTCCGCCGATGCCAGCCGCGCCGACCTTCCGCCTGAGCGTCACGATCAGGTCGAGGCTGTTCATCCGGGCCGATGCCGCGACGGCCCGGTGGTTTTCCTTGTCGATCTCGGCTGCGAGCAGGGTTTCCAGCTCGATCCGAAGGTGCGCCTGCTCGGCGGCTCGGCTCGATGGCGCGTCCCGCAGGATGCCGTGCCATTGCTTCCAGTTGTGGAGCGCGGAAGGGTCTTCGATCATGTCATTCATAGTGTTCATTTCGTTTATTCAGAATTGGACGGGGGCATTGACCAGCCACCCGTCGTTGTGGTTCTTGCATTCTCGGATGAGCCAGTCGCGGCCCCAGCGTTTGTCCCATATCATCGCATGGCGAACCAGATGCGCGTTTTTCGCAACGAAGTCCTCCAATGCCTT
>JANMIM010001403.1:0-3938 GCA_031375795.1 Bacteroidota bacterium | reverse complement strand
GCCCGCGTCGTGGGCGATCGCTAGAATATTGTAATGGGCATACTTCGGATCTAGCAGGCGGCGCTTGACCTCCTCGATGCGGTATTCATTGATGAGGGTATAAAAATTCTTGTGCAGCTGCTCATTGATGGTCTGCGTGAGGTGATGCTGCGGGATGTTGAGTTCCTGCGCCACGTCCTGCAACGTGAGGTCGCGATGCAAGAAGGGAAGCCCGTTGCCGAGGTAGGCTGTGAGCTGGGCGAGGTATTGCTGGGCCTGCTCCTTGGTGAGGCTGCTATGGGCGTAGCGTTCCGTGCGTTCAGCCTCCGATTCAGAAGCTGGTTCGTCTTGCGAGGCACTCACCTCCTCCAAGGCGTCCACAAATCGCTCATCGGGTTTGCGCGAGAAGATTACAGGTTGCCGGATGCCAAAAAAGGTAAAGGCAAACGCAAAGACCGCAAACCCGAGAAACAGGAAAATGCCTGGGTGAATGGTGGTCTCGCCCGTGAAGACATTGACGACCGCCGACAAGAAGGTAAAGGACAGCATCACCGTGAATCCCACCGCGACCATGCGCAGCCAGTCGAGGCTGATGCGGTCGGAGTCGTATGAAAAAAATTCCATCAGGTTCTTGCGGTGTTGCCGCAGCAGTCGCACCGTGAGTGGGATATATACGCCCACCGAGATGATGCACGCCAGCGAATAGGTGATGCGGTTGAGGTCAAATGCATGGCCGGTGAGCATGTCTTCGTCCACATTGGCGTTGTTGGTGATGGCAGACACGCTAAAGATGACAAAGGGCAGCAGGTGCAGCCCGTCCTGGAACTCAAGCTTGGGCTTTTGCTGGGTGAGGGTGCGCACGTATAGGAACAGAAACGGGCCTAGGGCGAAGAAAAAGGGGAACAATTGCAAATGTGCCCAGACCGACTCGGGCATCTTGGTCTTGAGGAGCGACAGCAGCATGAAGATGGTCATCAGCCCAAACCAAAACGCAAGCACATAGTCGCTCAGCTGCCGCTTGGGCTTGGTGATCGCTAGCAGCCCTGCAAAAATAAACTGGGCTATGCTGATGTAGAGAATGGCATCCAATGGCAACGCGTCGCACTCTGTTTGAGAGCAGGACAATCTTACCAATTTTGGCGGCTAGGTGCAACAACCCGATGCCGACTCCAAGTGCAATCCGCATGGGATGGACGCGTGGACGTGTCTAATGGCATGTTTTTGAGGAGAAAAGAAAATGTTGGGTCGCTGGAGAATCTTGGCCCTTTGCAGCGAGGTCTTTGGGGCAAATGCTTGGATGGCTCAGCAATCAGCCTCAAAATCGATCTCCTGCACCGAGGGATAGCGGATCGAATGCGTGGTATTGCCGCCCGGATTGGTGATCGCAAAGTCCAATTGCCCGATGATGTTCATGCCGATGAGGGCGTCGTGCTCTCCTCCAAGATCCTCTGCTCCGACCACCAGCAAATCCATGAACTTCAGGTCCACCGCAAAACTGATCCAAACCGAAAAGATTGGCCTCAATTCGACCCCACTGATTCCTCCTACATTGCTAAGCTTGAGCGGCTCCAAACCCAAGGCATCGGCAACACGCTGCGTGATCATCGGGCGCATTGCCCCCGTATCCCAAATCACATTGCAGGAATAATGGGTGTTTATCAATTGCGAACCGATCACCACATCCGCTTCAAGTGTGAGGCTGGGCTTGTCGTACCGTCTCGTGCTGACGTGTCGGCTAGAAATGTTCATTTTTCAAAACCTGAGGCCCGAGAAGAGCTTGATCTCCAAATCCTTTTCACCTTGGGAACACTCCTGCACGAGGAATTTGCCCATTCCAAAATGCTTGATTCCAAAATCTACGGCATCCTGAAACAGCGAAAATGCGCCTGCGACTTGCTTTTCATGCAAGACAAGTACTTTTCCCTCGTACTCCTTCAACAATTCCGATTGGTGGGCGCGGTAGTACTCCCAATCTGCAATCAAATCACTCCATTTGCTCAAATCCATGCCTATCCTCGCTTTCTACAACGACTTTTTGTGCGTCGAAATCCAAAATCACGAAATTCAAGGGAAAATTGCGAGACGAGAAACCCTGAAACGAGGGATTGCGGAGCAGCATCATTGCCCTATCCGACCGCGTCCATTCCGTCTCCCAAGCCATCTGGACTTCCAAACCGCTAGATTGTCGTCCAAGGCCGCTGGGAAGGTCGAAGTTGGCGGATGAACAGGGCAGCTTTGGGGCTATGAAATCTAGCACCTCACACATCGCAACTTTGCCCTCGCCGCCCATGCTTTCCAAGAAATGGCCCCTGCTCGGCCATGCCCTTGAATTTGCCAAAGACCGCACAGCACTCATCAAGCGCGGTCAGGCCGCCTTGGGCAATATTTTTGCCTTCAAGCTCGCCTTCAAGGATGCCGTCGTACTGAGCGGGCCGGAGTGGAATACACTCTTCTTCAAGGAAACCGACAAGGCGCTCGATATGGCCAAGCCCTACGGCTTTCTGAAGCCGATCACCGGCAACGTGAGCTTCGTGGCCGACCACGACACCTATTTGAATCAGAAGCCTTTGCTCTATGCCCCGTTCCAGCGCGAGAAGATGCTGCGCTACCTCGAGATCACCGAGCTGACCGTGCGCAAATGGCTCGACGAGCTCCCCGACGAAGGACGGATGGAGCTGACCAAATCCATCACCCACCTCGTCCAGCAGGTGGCAGGCTATTCTTTTTTGGGGACCGATTTCATGGAAAAAGCCGGTGCAGAATTCTGGGCAGACTACGAAACCATGGGCAAGGCACTCGACCCCCTCCTCAATCCCAACCTGCCGCTGCCCAAGTTCATCCGCCGGGACCGCGCCCGCAAGCGCATGGCCAAGACACTGAAACCGATCCTGGCCGAGCGTCGCGCCTACCCCACGCGCTACGACGACCTCTTGCAGGACCTCATCAACACACGCAAGGAAGACGGCGAAGCCGCGACCGACGAGGAACTCCTCAACTTCGTGATCTCCCTCATGTTTGCAGGCCACGAGACCACGGCCGGGCAGGCTGCATGGACCATCATCCAGTTGCTGGAGCATCCCGACTACCTCGCCAAGGTGCAACAGGAGCTTAGGGACTACTTCCCGCATGGCTCACATGTCGATGCACGGTCACTGACCACGCTCAAGCACATCCGCTGGGCCATCGACGAGACCACCCGCATGCGCCCGAGTGCCGACATCGTGGTACGCGTGACCAATGAGCCCATGGAAATCGGTGGCTACGCCATCGCCAAGGACACGCCGATCTTCCTCAATGCCTGCACCTCCCATTTCAGGGAGGACATTTTCCCCGACGCCGAGCAATACGATCCCGAGCGATTTTCACCCGAGCGCAACGAGCACAAGGCATATAAGAATGCCATCATGAGTTTTGGCGGCGGGGTACACAAATGCCCGGGAATGAGCTTTGCGCAAAACGAAATGCTCGCCATCACCGCCCTGCTGCTGCAACAATTTGATCTGACGCTCGAAACCCACGACACCTATGCGCGCCTGGACCTCGGTGCAAGCCGCCCATCGGAGACTTGGGTCAGCTTCAAGCGCAAGCCTGTCGTGGAGGCGGTTTCCAGCGAAGTGATGCAAGCCGCAGTCGCGGCCGGCTGCCCCCATATGATGAAAGCCATGGCAGCAAGGGCCGCGCAGATGGAGCAAGTGGTCTGAGCCATTTGCGTTCATTGGCCTGGATTTTCGTTCGTCGGCCCTCCCCAAAACAACGCTGGGGGCCGACGAACGGAAATGCCAGCTTGAAGCAGCGTATTGCCTGCAACCAGACAAATAGCCCAAAAATCCACTTCAAGATCATCTGCCAGGCTGACGTTCATCATGATTTGAAGCCAAACCTTCTACCTACCTTGGTCGCCATTCATTGCGTGCAAAGAATACTCCTATGGCCTCACAAGACAATTTTGAAGACGTCCC
>JANMIM010001376.1:0-10528 GCA_031375795.1 Bacteroidota bacterium | reverse complement strand
GTACGACCTCAGCTACTTCAGGTCCGACTTGCCCAAGCAGCGCTCGGAAGCGGCCATCGGCGACCTTGTGGACCTCACCCGCCCCGTGACGATGAGCCTGCCCACGCCCGACACCGGCACGGTGGCGCCCCCGGTAGCAACAGCGGCGCCGACCGTAGACAAGCCACTCTACCAGCAGACTTGGTTTCTGTGGGTCGGCATCGGGCTGGTGGTCGTCTTGGTCGGTGGAATGAGCCTGGCCTTGTTGAAGGATGTGAAGAAGGAAGGGTGAATAGGCAGTGTGAGAGGGAGAGTGAGGGTGAGAGATGGGTACATTCTGCAATATTTTCACGCATTTTGTGAACCCAGGATACATTTCTGGCAGTAAAATAAAATATTTCATACCTTTGCGTGAAATATTCACGTTATGCTGATCAGGTTTGTTGTTGACAATGTCTTTTCATTTGGGGAGGAATGTGAATTTAACATGCTTCCCCAGCCTCGCTTGCGGACGTTGGAGCATCACAAATACACCGTCGGGGGTCTGGACTTGGTGAAGTTGGGGGCTATCTATGGCCCCAATGGCGCAGGGAAATCGAATTTGGTGAAGGCCTTGGATCTTCTGAAGACGATCGTGATGGGTGGAAACACGCATCGCTTGGAAAAAGCCCAATTCAAGTTGGCGAAAACTGAGACAAACGCCCCGCAATCGTTGGCGGTGGAGTTTGTGGAGAATAATATTCCCTATTACTACGGCCTAGAGGTTGTGTCAGGACGCATCACTTGTGAGGAGCTCTACATTTCTGGTCTTGGGAAAAAAGAGGACGAATTGGTGTTTGAGCGAGGGATAGACGAAAAAGGACGGCCTACGTTGCGGTTTCTTCCAGACTTTCAGCGAGATCTTAAGAATGCTGTATTCATAGACGTGCTTACCGAAAGCTACATCAGGCACGATTTTTCGGTTTTGAAACTGCTTGCGGAAAGCGAAAAGGGACCAACAGGATTCAATGCCGGAAAAGCACTTGAGTGGTTTGCAAACACACTCACCTTGGTAACGCCAGACACAAAGGCCTTGGGCCTACCGCAATTTCTTGATCTCGACCCCCACTACAAGGAATTTGCGGATGCTTTTGTTGCGTCCTTCGACCTTGGCATCAGCCACCTTCAAGTGAAGAAGCAACCCTTGAAGGAGTACCTCGGGGTCCATGACCCCGAAGAACTTGATGCAATCCTAGAGAACCTGGACAACTCTCCAAGGCAATCGATTCAACAGAACACAAAGGACCTTGGCCCCGTGGTAGTTGTGCAGGAAGGAAAAGAAGTGATCGCCAAAATGCTATTATTGACCCACGATCGCTTTGCTGGACCATCCCAGACGTTTGAAATCGGCGAAGAATCTGACGGGACCGTGCGGCTCCTCGATTTCATTCCCATCATGAGGGGCTTGGCAAATCATCGCAAAGTCTTTGTGATCGATGAAATCGAACGTAGCCTCCATCCGCTACTGATCAAAGAAATCGTGCGCAAGTTTTCCATGGATCATGCTTCCCAAGGGCAATTGATCTTCACCACCCATGAATCGAATCTCTTGGATCAAGAGATGTTGCGCCACGACGAGATTTGGTTTGTGGAAAAAAATGAGATGGGCTGCACAGACCTGCATACACTGAGCGATTTCAAGGAACACAACACTTTGGACATTCGCAAGGGCTACCTGCAAGGCCGGTACGGAGGCGTCCCTTATCTAGGAAAACTACAGGATCTCAATTGGCATGTCCATGCTCAGGCCTAGAGCCTATCAAAAGCGTGCACCCAACTTCGATGCGAAGAAAATCGTCCTGGTGTGCGAAGGTAGCGTTCGTGAACGCGACTATTTTGCCATGTTCCAAGGATTTGATTCGCGGATACAGATCGTGCTCATCGTCCCATCCAGCACGGAGGATAATTCTCCGACGGGACTGCTGACCAAGGCCAAACAGCTCGCATTGAAAACGGAAGGAAATCCGAATCCATTGCATGAGATGCAAGACAACGACGAGCTATGGTTCATCATTGACACCGACCAATGGGGAGAGAAAATCAAGACTTTGCGGGAAGCCTGCCAAAAGGAACAAGGCTGGCACGTCGCCCAAAGCAATCCTTGCTTCGAGGTATGGCTCTACTACCACTTCTTTCCGAAGCCCTCCTCCGATGTAGGTTACGAGATCGCGGAGAATTGGAAACGGTTGCTCAACAACGAAGTCACTGGCGGATTTAATTCAAAAAAACACTACCTGCTCATCCCCACGGCGATTGCTAATGCCACCCAAGCCTTCGAAGAAGCCGGTGGGCAACCCTCACCCGGCTCGACGGAGGTTTTCAAGCCAGCGAAGACGATCTATGAGATCACACGGCACAAAATCGACCGCATGCTGCATCAGGCACGGATGTGATCTCCGCCGTTACCTTCGCCCGATTATTTCCATTGCCCTTGTGCTGGAACAAGCTTCCTTCGTAGCATAAGAACCATTATCGCTTCGTATGCTGCTGTATCTGCTGTTTCCTGCCTTGCTTTGGATCGTTTCCTCCCAGCTCTTGACCCGCGCCAAGGGCCAAAAAGGCTTTGACACCTTCTTCTGGCACTTCATTTTGATCGGCCTGGAAGGGGTCGCAGCGTTACTTTTGCTGAATTATTTCCACGTTCCACAGTGCAATCGCATCGTGCTGGGCATTCTGGGCTTGCATACCCTTATCCTCTTCGCGCATAGCATACAGGCTTTCCTGGCCGCCAAGTTGAAGGCAAAGGCCGAACCTGTCTCCACGAACTAAACGCACGCTCTCCGCACTCACACTCCACACTCGCACTGCTCAGTCATGGCCGCCTTTGCGGCAGCAGGCTGGCAGGTTGTCGTGTGCTTCCTGATTGGCCTTGAGGTCGTCGGCATCGTAACCGGCCATCGTGATCGCCTTGCGGATCGCATTTTCGTCGATTTTCTTGGGCGCATAGACCACGGTGGCCTCGTGGGTGGCGACATCCAAGGTGGATTTCTTGATTCCCTTGACCTTGTCAAGGGCGGTCTCGATCGTCGTCTTGCATTGGCCGCAATTGGCGCTGGTGTGGATCACGACCGTCGCGGTCTTGGGTTGCTTGGCGGGCTTTTGGGCTTGGGCAGTGCCCACAAGCAGCAGCATCGCCGCAAACAATTGGAATACAAATTTCATGGTTGACGTTTTCATTGTGCAGTATTTCTTGTGTTTACGGCCCCCAGGAAATCCGTGGGCCAACATTGAGCAAAGTCATCAAGGGCGGCTCCTCAGTTGCCGACATCAAACCGCAAGCCCATGTAGCCCATCGCGCCCATGAGCGGCCCCCACGCAATCGAGGCATCAAAATAGGGGCCAAAGGGATCGTGCGCCCCGACGACGGGATTGGGCTGGCGGTAATTGGTGAGGTTCTCGCCGCCGATGTAGATTTCAAAGGTCTTGCCCAGCTTGCGCGTGACCTGCGCATTCAGGCGGGGAAAGGCGGGCGCCCGCTCGCCTGCCTGGTAGTGATGGGGATTGTCGCTCGTCGAGGGCAGCCGTTGGCTGCCCACGTAGGCAAATGTCACATCCGCCAGCCACCGCTCGGTCTTGCTCCGCCAGCCCAAGTTCACCAGGCCCTGATGACCCGGCGTCAAGGGCATCTGCTTGAGCACGCCGTCGTAAGTGGCACGCACGTCTTGGCTGCGCCAAGAGATGCGCAGGTCCAGGCGCGGCAGCACCTCGACATTCAGCTCGAGCTGCAAAACATTGCTCCAGGACCCGCCTTGGATGTTGTAGAAGCGAATGCTGCGCGGATCCTCGACGTCGGGCACGAGGCGGCTCATGAATTGTGTGCGGTAGGCATCGACGACCATGCTGCCCTCGCGGCCCTTGAACTTGAACTGCTGCACGACGCCCGCGCCAAAGGTCCATGCTTTTTCCTGCAAGGACGTTTGCGCGGAGACAATGCGCCGGGCGCTGGCCAAGACCGCAATGTTCTCCGCAACCGGGTTGGCGGTGCGGTAGCCCTTGCCGGCCGACAGGCGGAGGCTCGTCTTCTCCCAGGGGTTGTAGCGCAGGTGCATGCGCGGGGTGAGCAGCGTCCCGAAGAGGTTGTGCTGGTCCACGCGCAGGCCGCCGACCAAGGAAAACTTGTCCTTGGGCTTCCAGGTGTATTCGCCAAAGACACCCGGCACCGACTCCTTGCGCACGAAACTCGAATCGTTGAGCCGCTCATCAAAGCGATCGACCAGCCATGAAGCGCCAGTCCTGAACGTGTGCCGCGTGTCCACGAGGTAATCCTGAAAGGTGAACGAAGCCCGGAAATTGTCCTGAACGCCCTTGTAATTGGTGCTGCCAAAATAGCTGTCCATGTCGTGCCTGAATCCTGAGAGGATCAGTCCCCCCGAGCGGAACTCGCGGTTCTTGAAGGTAAAGCCGGTCTTGGTGAAGGCCGAATATTGCTGTGTCTTCACGCCGAGGCCATAGACCGTGGTGCTGCCACGGTCTGTCTTGGGATCGAAGTGCGCTTGGCCACCCTGACGATCCTCGTTCAGGTATTGGATGCCGGCCTGCAACTCCAAATGGTCGGTGGCTTGGATATGCCAGCGATTTTGGAGGATGACGGCCTTGCCCAATGGATTGTTGAGGAAGTGGTCGCCATCGGGATCGCGGTGGCCGAGGTTGAGGTTGCCGTGCGTGAGCAGCATGGTGCCCACGCGCTCGGTGAACTGCTTGGCGAGGATGACATTGGCCTCGGAGCGGCCTTGGATATTTTGGTAGAGGTTCACGTGCAAAGGCGGCGCCTCGCAGCTGGGCTTGCGGAGCTCGACATTGATCTGGCCTGTCATGGATTCGTAGCCATCGACAACCGAGCCCGTGCCCTTCGCGATTTGGATGCCTTCGATCCAGTCGCCAGGGATGTAATTGAGGCCGTAGATGCTGCCGAGGCCACGCGTCATGGGTTTTTTCTCCGTGAGCAGCTGCGAATAGCGGCCCGCCAAACCCAGCAACCTAATCTCGCGGGAACCGGTGGCCGCATCGGTCGCGGTCACGTCGACCGAACCATTGGCCTGGAAGCTCTCGCCGAGGTTGCAGCAGGCCGACTTGCCGAGCTCCGCACGGCTGATGAGCTGCACTTGCTGGGTCTCGATCATGGAGTAGTTGCTTGCGGGGATCCGGGCGCGGATCTCCACGGTGGCTTGGGTGATCGGCTGCCTGAGTACGGTGCGGTAATATTCCTGCCCGTCGACCACCAAGAGCGTGTCGTCCTCGTAGCTGATGTGGCGCACGACGATCGTGTCTCCCGATGACCAAGGAAACTTGAAGCTGCCATCTGCCTTGGTGAACATGCCTTTTTGGAGGTGCAGGAGGATGACGGTCGCGCCTTCGACTTCGACCTCCTCCCCTTGCTCGTTCAGCTCAAAAATCTTGCCCCTGATCTCGGTCTGCGACCAAGCCAGCGAACACAAGCCCAGGAGGGCCACGACGAATATGAATGCTGTTCTCATGAAAATCCTGTGTTGAAGATACGAATTCACCTGCCTCATGCGTGGGGCAGTGTCGATCAAAACATCAACAGGCTTAAATGAGCAATTTGCAATGCAGGCTCAGCACATCGATGCTGGGCAGGATGGGTGGCGATTCTGAGGGGTTTTGGGGGCTGCATTGGGCTTGCAACGCAAAGTCAATGTGGGGGGCGAAGACCAGTATGGCAGGGGAGGCCATAGGCAGACTGAGCGCGACATGAGCGCTGCGCACGGTCGCTAGCTTCACATACTTGACCGAGAGCTTGCAGCAGGGCTCTGCCCGAAAGCCGTGCCCGTCGGCCATCTTGCAGCAGGCCTTGAGATGGCCGAGGCTGGTTTCAGAAAAACCCGTCTCCGAACATGCATGCGCCGACACGGAAATACCCAAGGAGGTAATGCCGATGAGCAAGGCCATGTAGTAGGAAACGATGGGTTTCAGGAAACGCATGGTGCAAAGGTACGTGATTGTCAGATGAGAATGCAAGCCGTCAGTCGGTGGACAAAGCAGCGTAGGAAATGTACTCCGGTGTTTTTTCAACGGGTATGGCCTTTGTCGCTGCAACATGCAACATAGCTTCCAATCGGTTCAATGCTTTGATGGAATATTTCAGTTTTGATTGAATCGCTTGATCATTGCCCTCTTCGGTCGATTTCAGGTTGTCGCGAATGATGTACACCTGACGGCTCACCTTTTGGGTGCTTTCCAGCATTTGGCGTGCATCATCTGGGGTGAGGTTTGGGACATGTTTTTGATACCCCTCCACCATCAGGATGAAGTTGCCTAGCTCGATGTCAAAGCTTGACTTTGGCGGTTTCAGTGCCTTATTGGCCAGCCAAATCAGCTTGGCCGACCGGAGCACGGGTGCAAGCTTTTTATCGATCTGGAAATTCAAAAAATACATCGCCAATCCAACTAAGTGCTATTGAAATCTGATTTTCGTCTGGAACGTCGCTTAAGAACTCTCCTCCGAATATGTAAATAACAGTAAACAACACGATTCTCGCAAGCATTTGCCTTGTCTAGCAATAAGAAATCCCTTGCCTTGGTTGGATCTCAATCATTTTCCGCAATCGAATTCGGGAATTTTATTTGCCTTTCCCTATCTTCACCACATGCCCAAGGTCACGCCCTATATCGTCTACGCGATCCCTGTGTTTTTCCTCCTGATCGGGGTGGAATTGATCGTCGCGCGCATCATGAAGCGCGATGTCTATCGGCTCAACGATGCGATCGCCAATCTCTCATGCGGCATCGCGCAGCAGGTGGCTGGCGTGCTGATGAAGGGCATCTTGCTCGTGGGCTACCTGTACATCCACGAACATTGGCGCCTGCTGGAGCTCGGTGCCGACAAGTGGTGGGTCTGGGTCGCTTGCTTCATCGGGGTGGATTTTTTCTACTATTGGTTTCACAGGTACTCCCACGAGATCAGCTTGATGTGGGGTGGCCACATCGTACATCACCAAAGCGAGGAGTACAACCTGTCGGTGGCTTTAAGGCAGGGTTCGTTCCAAACGTTCTTCTCTTGGGTGTTTTATTTGCCGCTGGCGCTGCTGGGCTTTGACCCGGTTGTGTTTTTGGTCGTGGCGCAATTCCAGACGCTGTACCAGTTTTGGATCCATACCCGCCTCATCTACAAGATGTGGCGGCCCATCGAGTTCATTTTCAACACACCGTCCCACCACCGCGTACACCACGGCATCAATCCCAAGTACATCGACCGCAACCACGGCGGGACCTTGATCATCTTTGACCGGCTGTTTGGGACGTTTCAGGAGGAAGAGGAAGAGGTCGTCTATGGCGTCACCAAGCCCCTCAACAGTTGGAACCCCATCTGGGCCAATTTTGACTACTTCGTGGACATCAGCAAGTTGATCGCGCGGTGCCGCAATCTCTGGGACATGCTGCGGGTCTTGGTGAAGGGTCCCGGTTGGCGGCCGAGCTACCTCGGCGGCCCCCAATTGCCTGGCCCGGTCGATGCCCGCGCATTCCGCAAGTACGACATCCGATTGCCTGCAGGGCTGGGGGCTTATGTCTTCACCCAATACGTGCTGATTGTGGGGGGCGTATCGGCCTTTTTGTTCAAGTCGGGCGAATTGCGGAAAATCTATACAGGCTGGGAGGCAGCGGCGTGGATTTTTGGCTTGGCAGGCCTCATTTACCTCGGCATCGCCAACATGGGGGCGCTCTTGGGACGCAAGTCATGGGCACCGACGGTGGAGACCCTGCGCATCGCCCTCATGATTTTTGCCACGGCCGCCTTGCTTTGGAAGACGGAATGGTATTGGCTACCCCTGATTGCGGGGGGCGCATGGATGGCCTTATCGATGTTGTGGCTGAGCCGGTTCCGCGGCGAATTGAGGGACAACGTGAGCGCTCCGATCTAGGAAAACCCGAGCTTGTGCTCGGCCATCATCCCCGATCAGCGTCCTTGCATCACATATTCCGCTCGACCTGATCCTTGAGCTCCTGCACCTTCTCCACGACTTCCTGCCGCGTCAGTTTCTTGAAGCGCTCGGGCAGCAGGGCCTTGGAGGTACACTCGAGCACGGCGGCGTAATTCATGAGTTCGATCTCGGTCGGGTAGGTCGGCGGCAGGAAGTCATCCAATGCAGCCTTGATGATGTCTGCGGTCACAAGCTCAGATCCCTCGGCAGCTGCCCGGAATTTGGCCCGCGTGAGGGCGGCCTCCATCTCGGCACCGCTCGTGACGGTCATCGTCTCAAAAAATGCATCCCCCAAGGTCTCGGCATCAAAGTACTTCAAGTTCGTTTTGCGAAGCATGGTCACAAAAAGCTCCTTTTTTTCCTCGATGGTCGCTGGATAAAACAACGCGATGTGTTCCTCGGCCCTGCCTTGGCGTTTGAAGTCCACGGGCATCAAGTCTGGGCGGGCTGTCACCAAAAACCAGATGATCTTGCCACGGTTCTCGGTATTGCTCATGAAGCTGGCGATCATGGAGAATACGCGGCTGCTCACGCCGCTGTCGCCTTCGCTGTTGCGTTGCCCGAGGTAGGCGTCGGCCTCGTCGATCATGACCGCCACCGGCGTCATCGCCTTGAGCAGGTTCAGGACCTTTTCCAGGTTGCCTTCGGTCTCGCCTTGGTATTTGGAGCGGAAGTTTTTGAGGATCACCATCGGCACCCCGATGTCGTTGGCAAAGCAGGTGATGAGAAAGGTCTTGCCGGTGCCGACAGGGCCGGCGACGAGGTAGCCCATGGGAACCACGTCTTGGCGGCCATTTTTCACGGCCGCAGCCGTTTGCAGCAGGTGGCTCTTGGCCTCCTTGTGGCCCGCGACATCTGCCAGCGAGAACTTGCTTTGCACAAATTCCAGCAATCCGCTTGCCTCGGCCTCGATCAGCTCCTTTTTCTTGCGGTTGAGGTCGCCGTAGGTGAATTTGATTTGGTTCTCGACCAGCTCGCTCAGGAGCACGCGCAGGTGGGCGATGTTGAGGCCTGCGGTATTCTTTGCGAGCACATCGGTGCCCATCTCCAGCAGCCCACGCGGATTTGCACCTGTGCCGCGCTGGGCGGCCTTGTTGAGGAAATGCTCGATGTAATCCAGTCGTTGCTCCTCGGTGGGGTAGGAGATGTTTGCCTCGAAGTTGTAGGGGTTCTTGACGTATTGTTGGTTCAGGTTGATGATGTTTTCGGTCATCAACACGATTACCAAATCGTCCATCTTGAAGAGGCCCTCATTTGCCCAGCGCTGCAAAAACACGAGGATTGCGCGGTCTTCTGGGTTGTAGTTGGCGGCATTGGCCATCGGGATCAGGGTCTCTGCATACTCGATGATGAAGGAGATCGAGAACTTGGGATTGTCGAGCAGGCGCTTGCGAAAGTGCATCTCGAGCAATGAGAATGCGCGTACCGGATCGGCAGGAATCGCCTTTGCAAACGACGTCCCATTTACCGTGTCATAGGCTTCCAGGCTACGGATGAAGTCGACCTTCATGTCGCGGGTCTTGAAACGTATCCCCGAGGAGCGGTCGTAAAACACGACAAGATTGGCGGACTTGAACAGCTCGTTGCTCAAAAAATCGCGCAACAGCAGGTACTGGGTGGCGTCGCCCTCCCCTACCCGTAGGTAATCGTTGATGTTGCCATGCAGCAAATATTGGCTGATGGTACGCGAACGGTATTTGTGGGCAAAATCCTTGACCCAGTCGGGATATTTGCTCCTGTTTTCATTCAATTCCATACGCGCAAATTAAGCAGAATTAAACAGAATTTGCAGAATTACCAGAATTTCCAGAATCGAGCCTTCCCACCGAACCCCCTAGAATTCCACCCAAAGTGTGATTCTGACAATTCTGCTACGGAATTGAGCTGAGGCTGTCGCACGCAAAAAACTCTTCCACCGCCCACCCAGAATTCAACACAAATCAGGATTTACAGAATTTGCAGAATTACCAGAATTGGGGCTGGGTTACCGCACGCCCAAAATTCCGCCACTGAAACCCTACCCAGAATTCAACACAAAGCAGAATTTACAGAATTGGCAGAATTACCCGAATTGGGGCTGGGCTACCGCACGCGAGAAATCCTACCACGGAAACCCACCCAGAATTCAACACTTGGTGTGATTCTGAGAATTCTGAAAATTCTGCCTCAGAATTTGAGGACATGCTTCAGGATCTTGCTCTTTTCACGGCTGCTGATGACGTCTTTGCCGTTGGTGAGGATGATCTTGAAACGATTGCCAAACCAGATTACGATCTCCTGCACGTGCTCGAGCCCGATGAGGCTGCTGCGGTTCACGCGTAGGAAGCGGTCAGTGGGCAGCTTTTTCTCGAAGTAGTCGAGCGTTTGGTTCAGGGTGTAGCTCTTGTCCTTGGTGTAAAGCACCGTGTTGCGCTCCTCGACCTCGATCAGGATCACGTCCTCAAAATCGACGAGCTTGTAGCGGTCAAAGGTCGGGATCGGGATCTTGTTGCTGAAAGGAAGCTTGAGGCTGTCGTTGCGCTCGATTTCCTCGATGGCACGCTGCTGCGCCTCCACGGTCTTGGCACGCGGGC
>JANMIM010001367.1:0-2770 GCA_031375795.1 Bacteroidota bacterium | reverse complement strand
TGCTCGCGCTGGCGAGCGGGTGGATGCTGTGGCAGGGCGCGCGACGGCTGCACCTGCGGCCGTCTTGGGTGGCGCCCTTGCTCGCCCTGGCTGCGCCGGAGTATTTCCTGGCGCAGGGATCCGGCCTTACCGAGCCATTGTTTGCATTCGTCTTGCTGCTCGGCGCCTACCTCATGATCGCCAACCATGACGTCCTCGGGGCGTTGGTGCTCTCATTGCTCCCTTTTGTGCGCACTGAGGGCTTCATCCTGCTGCCGATATTTGGGCTTTATTTGCTGCTGAGCAAGTCTTGGAAGGCGCTCCCTTTGCTAGCGCTGGGCACCGTCTTGTACATGCTGGCAGGTGGGATTTTCAAGGGAAATCTGCTCTGGATCTGGACCGAAAACCCATATTCCGACCCGACGCAACCCTACGGCATCGGTGATGTCTGGCATTTCCCGCGCCAATACCTCTTTGTCGCGGGCCTTCCCATCTACATCCTCACCATCGCTGGATTTGTCTTGCTGCCCGTGCAATTGCTGCGCAAGCAGGTGGTTCGCCCGCTTGAGTTTTGCCTTTTGGTGGTCGCGCCATTTGCCGTTTTCTTTGGGGCGCACGTCTTTTTTTGGTCGACGGGGATCGGGCACAGCATGGGTTTGAAGCGGGTATTGATCGGGATCTTGCCGCTCGGGGCCCTCGTGGCGCTCTCGGGCTTGCATCACCTGCGACAACTGCTGCCCGACCGCAAAATCTTCCAAGCCGGCCTCACAGGGCTGATGATCGCCTATGTCGCAGCATTTCCCATTCTCCCCAATCCCGCTGCCATCCATGCAACCGACCTACAGCCTACGGTCGATCAGCAACTCATCGGGCAGGCGGCAGACTGGATGGAAAAGGAGCATTTGATGGACCGCAGGCTTTTTTCGGCCCATCCGTCGGTGCCCTATTTCATGGGAGGCGACCCCTTTGACAACAAACACTACGAGCCCTTGTTGTTTTTTGGAAAGGCAGCGCAACCCTCGGGCGTGCTCATCTTGCTGGACTCATGGTTTGGCAAGGTCGAGGCGGGCTATTCCCGAGATTTTTTCGACAGGCAACCTACCGTTTACCGCCAACTGCAAGCTTGGAACGGGCAGGATGGAAATACGCCGATCGAGCTGATTCTGTATGAGAAGATTTGAGTAATTTTCCCGCATGAAAAAACTTGTCATCGTGGGTGGGGGAGGCTTTGCCCGCGAAATCTTGTGGTTGATCGAGGACATCAACAGGGCTGCCCAGGGGCAGGAGGTGCCCTACCACGTGGTGGGCGTGATCAGCCGCGACGGCGATGGGCATCTGAAGGGCCTGCCGATCCTCGGCGACGACGATTGGGCCTTTGCCAACCTCGACAAGAGCGTGCGCTTTGTCTTGGCGGTCGGTGACTCCGAGGCGCGGGCGGGCATCGCATTGGCCTATTTGCAGAACGGCTTGCATCCCTTGCGCTTGGTGCATCCCTCGGTGGTGATGAGCGACGAGGTGCAGATGGGCGCGGGCGTGATCGTCTGTGCAGGCGCGGTGCTCACGGTCGACATCCAGATCGGTGACTTTTGCGTGGTCAATCTGAACGCCACGATCGGGCACGATTGCCGCTTGGGCGATTTTGTGACCTTGCACCCGGGGGTACACCTGAGCGGCGGCGTGCAGGTCGGCGACATGTCGGTGATCGGCACGGGGGCCGTGGTGCTGCCGGGGCTGTCCATCGGCGACCACACGGTCGTGGGCGCGGGGGCGGTGGTGACCACGTCGCTCGAAGGCGGCGCGACCTACGGCGGCATCCCAGCCAAGGTGCTGGGCGGGGAATGATCGACCAACGATGCCGAATCACGGTTTGAGATTTGCAACCTCAGCGATGGTGGGGCCTGTGTACTTGGGAGAATAGGGGCGGGGAGCAGCTTCATGCTGAGCGGCAAATCCTTATCCCAAACTCAAAAAATGTGTATATTGCACAGCATTTTGCAATAAGTATATGAAGAAAGGACTTTTGGTCGCCGTTTTTGGTCTGCTTTTGCTGGCATGTTCACCCGTCACGGCCCAGTTGTATGTCGGTCCTGCTCTGCAAGGGGGCATGACCTACGCCAAGAATTTTGTGATCGAGGACACAAGCCGCTACTACATCGGCAATGGGCCAAGTGCCTTTGCAGCTGGCGGATTGGACTTTGCCTATCAGTTTGACAAGCATGTGCGCTTGCAGCTGGGTGCACAGGCGCAATACCGGTCCTTCAACCTCAAGGCACCCGAGGGCGTCGAGGGCCTCACATTCACCAACATCAAAAGCAATACCGTCATCGTCTCGGTGCCGCTCACGATCAATTACCGCTTCCCGATCGGCAGCGGTGAAAACAAGTTTTTCAACGTGATGGCAGGCCACGGACTCGACTTCATCCTCAAGGACGACAGCACGGTCAACCACTATCCCACGACCCCCGTCGATTCAGGCGGCAGCTTTGCCCGCCACGAATTGCAATTTACCAAGGCCGGCTTCCCAGTGTCGTCGGTGCTGCTCGGCGTCGGTGCCGACATGGTCTCCAAAAGCGGCAACATCCTCAACATCTCCCTCGTTTGGGGCATCAGCACACGCCAGATCTTCCGTGGATCGATCCGCGAGTGGAATGTCCTGAACCAAGACTATGAGCCCCTCACCACCCCCAAGGATCCCGAGGAATTTCCCGACCACTACTATGAGTGGGGCTTGCGGGGCAGCAACCTGAGCCTGCGCGCCAGCTACTATTTCCAGCTCACCGGCAAGGAAAAG
>JANMIM010001365.1:0-1785 GCA_031375795.1 Bacteroidota bacterium | reverse complement strand
CGGGGTGGGATGGCCTTTGGGGTTGAATCGTTGGTCTATAAACGTGCGACTCCGCTGGAGTCGGGCCTTGGGGGTTGAACCTTGGTTCTATAAACGTGCGACTCCGCTGGAGTCGGGCCCTTAGGGTTGGACCCTGGTTCTATAAACGTGCGACTCCGCTAGAGTCGGGGCACAGCACCAACGGCCTGACCGCAGAGCGGTCACACGTTTATAGCCCATGCGGCGATTTTTTGGTTTTGACCCCAGCGGAGTCGCACATACACAACCAACATCTATGATGATCGGATTTGGAGCTCCTTTTGTCGCAAATTCCGCCAGAGGCGGGCTGTCGATCAGCGTTCGGGCCGGAGGCCCGCGCTTCGGGTTGGGATGGCCTTTGGGGTTGGTTTTCTGGGCTACAACGCAATATGCCCTTTGGAGACAGCACCTACAAACAGCAAAGGGCTGCGATGCCTCAGCATGCGCAGCCCCTCACCCTACCGCCGTCCGCCGATTACTTCAGCGTAGCCATATCAATCACAAACCGATACCGCACGTCGCTTTTCAGCAGGCGCTCGTAGGCTTCGTTGACTTGGTGCGCGCCGATGAGCTCGATGTCGGCGACGATGCCGTGGGAGTGGCAGAAGTCGAGCATTTCCTGGGTCTCGGCGAGGCCGCCGATGAGGGAGCCGGCGAAGCTTTTGCGGCCCATGATGAGGCTGAAGGAGACGACCGGCAACGGATCCAAGGGCGCACCGACAAGCACGAGGGTGCCGTCGACGCGCAGCAGGCTCAGGTAGGCGTTGATGTCGTGCTGCGCGCTCACGGTGTCGAGCACGAAGTGCAGGCTGCCGGTATGGGCTTTCATCTGGGCAGGATCGGTGCTGAGCACGACTTCGTCTGCGCCGAGGCGCATGGCGGCTTCACGCTTGGCCTCGGTGGTTGTGAGCACGACCACGTGCGCGCCCAGGGCCTTGGCGATCTTCACGCCCATGTGGCCGAGGCCGCCGATGCCGACGACGCCCACCTTTTGGCCCGGGCCGACTTTCCAGTGCTTCAGCGGGGAGTAGGTCGTGATGCCCGCGCAGAGCAGCGGCGCGGTGGCGGCCAGGTCCATGCCCTCGGGGATGCGCAAGACAAATTCCTGATTCACCACGATGCTTTCTGAGTAGCCACCAAAAGTATGGCCGCCCGAATTCAAGTCAGGTGAATTGAAGGTGCCCGTGGAGCCTTTGGTGCAGAACTGCTCGAGGTCGTTTTGGCACTGCTCGCATTGCTGGCAGCTGTCGACGAGGCAGCCGACGCCGACCACGTCGCCGACCTTGAAGCGGGTCACTGCTGCGCCGACCTCGGTCACGCGGCCTACGATTTCATGGCCGGGCACGTTGGGGTAGACCGTGTTGCGCCATTCGTTGCGGGCCGTGTGGAGGTCGCTGTGGCAGATGCCACAAAAGAGGATCTCAATGGCGACGTCCTGGGCGATGGTGTCGCGGCGTTGGATGCTGAGGGGCGCCAAGGGCAGCGTAGCTGCGGTGGTGCCAATTGCTTTTGCGATTTTCATAGAGCATGCGCTGAAGTGGTGTCTTCAGCGGCGCAAATCTAAGGAATGAAATTGCATGCCGATGGAACATTCGCTTTGGGGTGTACGACAAATTCGGCAGGCGGAGGAATTACGTGTTCGTCGGCCCTCCCCAAAGTCCTGCTTAAGGGCCGACGAACGATATTGGCCGCCAAACAACGATTCGGCGGTGCCGAATCTTGAATCAAAATGCTCGTTCGTCGGCCCTCAGCGTTGTTTTGGGGAGG
>JANMIM010001351.1:0-4480 GCA_031375795.1 Bacteroidota bacterium | reverse complement strand
AATAGGTGAATACAAACGGTTTTTTCTCGGCCTGAAACTGACCTTGTGCTTTGATGAACTCCTCATGCGTATAGCCCCCCATTTTGGTGTATCCAAGCAATACGAACAAGTCACTTTCCAAAATGAGCTTGTTATATTCATCTTGGGAGCGAGTACTAGACATGCGTGCAGATACATCCTCCCAGATTTCCAAGTGCAAAAAGATGCCCTTGTCGATCCACAACTTACATTTACGATAGATTTCGATCTCAAATCGCTCGCGGTCAGCGAGCAATTCATTCGAAGAGGCTAGAAAAATCTTGACTTTCTTCATACGTTGAATCTAGTAAATTTTTTCAAACAATGAGAATATTCTTGCGAAATGGCGTCGCAGTAACGGAATTGGGATATGTGGCCTATAAATATAAGGTTGATTTTGTGGAAAGTGTGATAATCATGCTCTGTTCGGGCACAATCCCTTTATCTGTTTTTCACGTCAACCGTAGGCGAAGTCCCGATTTGAGTCGCATGTGCGTCAACGTAATCTTAATTAATGATTTATAATCAGCGATTTGCTTCGTATGCCAGCTGGACGACACCACAGCCCCAACGGGGGAAAATATGCCAGCGATGGGCATCGTTCGTCGCTGGCAAGCGCATAAAACGATGAAGCCCTGCAAGGGCGGGATCCTTCAGCACATTGAATCGATCGCTGACAATCAGGTTGTTGTGAGGCTATTTAGCGCTTCCAAGGCTTGCAAACAACGATTGCATTTCAAGCGTTGGGCTTTGCCCACCGCTGGTGTATCGCGCCCCTGCGGGTCTTGGGTGAGGGCTTTTTTTGACGCCCATGGCGAAGGCGCGCTTTCGAATATCGTTTTCAGCGAAGGAAACCCATGCCCCCCCCTCAAACCACCCCCGGCACATCCACCCCCTCCATCTGCTGCCGCACCATCAGCATCGAGATCCACAGAATACTCCCGCCCGTCGCCGCAAAGATCACGATGCTGCTCCAGCCCATCCAGGGTGAGAGGCCTGTGTGATCCAGCACCCAGATCAGCGAGACGGCCATGGCAGGGAGGCGTGTGATTTCCAGCAGGCCCGCCCATTTTTGGGCTCGTAGGAGTCCGCCCCAGGCGATGATGGTCGTGAAAATACAAGCCGACAGCAGCAAGCGATCGGTCGCTGCCAAGGGCAATTTCAGGTTGGTGGTGATCATGAGCACGGCGAGCGAGAGCACAATCTGCACGATCAGGTAGGGCTTGAGGCCCCGGAATTGGCGGCTTTGGTATTTCACTTGCTCGTACAGGCTGTAGCCGACACGTTTTTTCTCGGCCTTGGGATCCTCCAGGCCGCGCGGACGCCAGCCCAGGGGCATGAACCAGATCCGCAATTTGTCCCACCAAAACGGCGCGGCGATACAGTCCTCGACCAGTTGTTTCCAAAATTGGATGTTGATGTAGATCGGGTCCCAGGTGCGCGGTGGATGCGTGAGCCCGTAGCAGACTTCCTCCTCTTCCTCAGCGTAGGTGCCAAACATGCGGTCCCAGATGATGAGGAATTCGCTGAAATTTTTGTCGAGGTATTGGGGATTTACGCCGTGGTGTACGCGGTGATGGGATGGGGTGACAAAGATTTTCTCGATCCAGCCCAGCTTGTCGATGAGCCGCGTGTGGTGCCAATAGGCGATGAGCAGGTGGATGCCCGCCACGGCATAGACCATGTCCGGCGAAAAACCCATCAGCACGAGGACCCAATCAAAAAACAAGAATTGAAACAGGCGCTGCGTGAAACTCGCGCGCACGCCCACCGAGAGGTTCATTTCCTCAGAGGAATGATGGGGCATGTGGGCCGCCCAGAAAATATTGAGCGTGTGGCCGATGCGGTGAAACCAATAGAACACAAAATCCTGGATCAGCAGCAGCAGGATCACGGAATACCAGGTCACCGAAACCTGCCAAGGCGCAAATTGCCAGAGCCATCCATACCATTTCATCACCAAAAACACCACCGCGAGGTTCACGCATTGGTTGCCGATGCCCGTGCCGATGTTGGCGACGGTGTCTTGAAACGTATAGAGTTTTTTATTGCCGAGAATGCTCACCATGATCTCTGCCAAGAGCAAGATGAGCACGATCGGCGTAATGTAGGCGTAGACATTCATCGTACCGCAGTTTAGGAAGGAATGTGGGAAAATGCAAGCAAATGGCTAGAGCGTCAGGTGATCCCGTCGGGTATCATTTTGCGGAGCTTGCGGCGGATTTTGAGGCGCGTTTGCGGCCTGTCGCTGCTGTGCGCGGATGTCGTAATTGAGGGAGGGGCTATGGCCGGGAACGAGGCTGTACAAAACCAGCACGATGCCCCATGGAAACATCACCAATGGCGTAAGAATGGTGGCAGTCAGCATCCAATTGTTGGCCTTCTCCATGACATCGAGCCGCATACACTTCGGGCAGGCGACATGTGACTCGATGAGCCAAGCGATGTACACACCGACAAAGACCAGATAACTCGGATAGGTGTAGCGCTTGAGGCTGTAGGTCTCCTGTTTGCAGCAGGGGCATACATTGGTGAATTTCCCAGCGCCGGTGAGGCTCGCAAGTGGTGCAAAGGGGGGCCTCGGCGGTGTGGGAATCACAGCAGGCAGGGCCGGATTTTTGATCCGCAACAAGGCGATCAAGCCCACACATTTGGCAAAAAGAAAGCCGGCGGGGGCTACCAGGTACAACATCAAGTGCCACACCTCAATCAGGTTGTTGGTGTAATTGTAATTTCGGAGCGGGATGCTCGAGGAATTCACCAACATTCCCGCAATCATGATGCCGATCGCCCCGAGGGTGGTCATCAAGATCCATTTGGGATAATTCATTTCCTTTTTGATCCCAAAGCCCCAGGAGATCGACAGGACTGCGGCTGCAAGCAAGGCCAGCATCATCACAATGGCCGTCGTTCCTTGAATCGAGAAACCATAGGGAAACATCTCAATCGGGAAAAAGAGCATGGGATCACCATATCCTTGCCCCAATTTCATCGGCAACATCAAGGCAATCAGCAATGTGATGCCGCCGCCAAGGGCAATGAAGCGAGACAGTTTTTCTTTTTGTGACTCGCGGCGCAATATCGCACCGATCACCATGCCACTAAATCCTGCGCTGAGCACCAGCCAAAAAAGGACGGATTGATTTGTCTGGATATTGAAGAGTAGATTCGCAACCCGGTCATACCTGCGCACATCGGGCCCACCTGTGGCAAGCTCCAAGACCGGCAAGAATCCCGCAATCAATAGCAGCACCGCACGGATGCGTTGGGTCTTCTGGAATGCCGCGACGTAGCAAAGGATACCTGCAACCCCAGGCAGCAGGCTGAGCGAAATGGAATAACCGTTGTACCAGTTCAAAAAGAATGCACCGACAGCGCCGATGACCAAAAAATTGCCCGCAAGGACGGTGAGAATGCGTGTTGGAGGTGAGTTTTCCATTTTGAGTTCAGTCAAAATAGCTGGCTGTGCCAAACAGTTTTCCTTCCTGCAAGTGCGCGATCCACTTCTCATCGGTCATCGTGAGCTCAAACAGCACCCAAGTGATTTCCGATTCAGCGACCCCAAATTGGCCCTCGTCCTCGTCAAAGGACCATGTGGTGAACCCGTCGCCCTCGCGCTCGACGACATGCTCCTCGATCGTCTGGATTTCGGAAATGTAACGATTGGGCCGCGCGTCGTCCTGCATGTCCAGGAAATGATCGAGCGTGTCATGGATGCTTTCACTCTTGGAGCGCTTGGCCTTGAGCACCTCCTGGGCCAGTGGCGGCAATTGCTCCGGTCGACGGTTCATGGGAGGCAATTGCTCGGTGAGCACGCCGAGAAAAAATTTCAATTCGGCCTGCGGCAGGCGGTCCTCCCCATCGTCATAGGTCACATACACCTTGAGCGTGATCTTTTCACGCTCCTTTTTGACAACTCTGATTGCGTAGAGATCCATGGGAATTGCTGGTAAAGGACGGAAGTTAATCACACAAAGCGGAATGTCCAAAATTGCGGTTGCCGTAGCCGCAGAATTGGTGCTAAACGTCCTATTTGGCAGCCCGACGTTGCCGATCATGCGCCCATGCAATCGCCCCAAAGCACGGCATACCGCTCCATCGAATGCAGTTCGGCATCCTGCAGGCATGCCATGCGCATGGCGCTGCGCTCGGCGGCCGGCTTTTGCGCAAAGTCCTCGATGATTTGCAGCAGTTCCGTTGCATTGGAGAACGAATAACCGTTTATTCCCTCATGGATCAGGGGCTGGTTTTCGCCGACGGGGCTCGCCAAGACGGGCACGCCGGCGGCGAGGCATTGCTTGAGCTTGAACGCGGATTTTGACCGGTTGAATTCGTTGTCGAGCAGGGGCGATAGTCCCAGGTCCCAGCAGCCAATGCGGCGATAAATGTCCCTTTCATCTTGCCAGTCGACCTCGGTGGGCACCTCTATTTGGACGTAGGGATGGTTCCCGTAGCGCGCCAG
>JANMIM010001316.1:0-2998 GCA_031375795.1 Bacteroidota bacterium | reverse complement strand
GCTTGGATTTCGGCGACGATCGCCAGCGCAATCTCAAAGGGCGTCTGCGCGCCAATGTCCAGGCCGATGGGTGCATGGATGGAAGCATGGTCGCGCAATATGCCGCCCAGCTCGGCATCCATTCGTTCATAGCGTTTGCGCGGCCCGAGCATGCCGATGTATGGCAATGGAAACTTCAGCAGCCCGGTCAATATTTCCTTGTCATAAGCATAATTGTGGGACAACAAGACAGCGGCGGTGTAGGCATTGGGGAGCAGGGCATCGGCCGCAATATTGCGGTCGAGTTGCAGGACGGTTTCGGCCTCGGGAAAACGCGTGGGAAGCGCCTTGGCCTTGCAATCGTCGGTCACGGTCACCCGCCAGCCCATTTGTGTACCCAGTTGGCAGAGCGGGCGGGCGTCGTCGCCGCCCCCAAAAATCAAGAGCCGCAAGGCAGGTTGTATTTGCTCCACCGCAAAGAGCGTTTCGCCGTCGGCCATCGGATGCTTTTGGAGCCCTTCTTCATGCCGCAGCGGGATCGCCAATGACCATCCTGCATCCTGCGCGTCCATCATTGAAAACAGCGGTCCTGCACCTGCCTTCAATTCCCGCGCAAACCAGGCACTTCCATTCCCCAAAAATGCCGTCTGCAAGATTCGCAATCCGTCCACCACGACAGCCGTGATTGGCTCGATCCAAACCTGGATGATGCCGTTGCAACCGAGGCTTGCACCGAGGGCTTTGGCATCTTCATCGGTGCGCGTGTCATAGGTCGCCAATTGCGGGTCCTGTGTGCGCATCACATCGCGTGCGCGACGCAAAGCATTGCCTTCCAGGCATCCACCGCTGATCGTGCCCGTCCAATGTCCGTTTTTTTGGATCAGCATCCGCGCGCCGGTGCGGCGGTAAGACGAGCCCTCGACATCGACGACACTTGCCAATGCCAACTCCTGCCAAGGCAATATTGCGCTGTCTATTGCAGCAAGGATATTGCGTATTTCACGATTGGATGCAGACATGGGTATTTGCGGTCAATCTCGGTTGGATTCCAAGCCTGAAAATGCCAGTCTCACAGTTTCGGCAATGGTCGCTGCGACAAGTTCCACCTTGTATTGTGTGCCCGGCAGTGGCTTGGCACCCTGTGTGGCGAGTCGTCCAGCCTCGGTGAAAACAGCGGGATTCGGCGTTTTTCCATTGAGAAAGGCCTCCACCTCGGGCAATCGGAGTGGGACATTCGCCACGCCGCCGATGGCGACGTGTACTTCTTCCATGGTTCCGCCCATACTCCTTCTCCCGCGTACAATTGCCTCCACGAGCGGCCACTCTGCACGTGCGCGGCTGATGCTGCGAAAATAGGCCGACATTTCACCCTTCAAGGGCAGGGGTAAATGTATTTGCGTCAACAATTCACCGCTTGCCAGCAGGTGATCTGCCTTGGCTTGCGCGCCGTCGCCGTAGAGCGCGACAATATTGCGCTGTCCTTTGCATGCAATTTCGATTTGTGCATCATAAGCCAAGAGTGCCATGCCCATGGTGCTCGGATGGGGCGACACGCAGGGCCCGAGGTCAAAACAAACGCCATGTTGATGGTTGCCCTCGCGCATCGGGCAGCTGTCACCGCCTTTTTTGAAGCAAGCGATGTCTTCGTGTCGGTAGTACCAACAGCGGTTGCGTTGCAGCAATGCGCCGCCCATGCTCGCTGCACGCCTGATTTGCGGATTGGCAAGGGCACCCGCTGCCTTGGCAAGGCCCGGATATTGTTTCAATATTTGGGGGTCCCGGGCCAATTGATCGACGGTGACCAATGCCCCGATGGCACAGGTGCCATCGTCGGCGATCACAATATTGCCAAGATTTGGAATCCTGGAAATGTCCACGACATCACCCGCACTCACATGGTGGCGAAATCGATCCATCATATCCGTGCCTCCCGCCCGGTATTCACCCTTGGCTTCCTCGGCGGCTTTTATCGAATTTGCAATTGTGCTCATGATTCAATGCTGGATTAGGAAGTTTGCTTGAGTCCGGCGAGCATCACCTTGGGGAGAATGGGGGCAACCAATGGCCGAAACCCCGTGGCATTGTAAATGGCATTGGCCACCGCGCCTGCGACAGGGATCGTACACAATTCGGCCAGACCCACGCCTTTCTGCTTGACCATTTCAAACCCCTCCTCGATGAAATGAATGTCGATCGGCGGTATGTCGCCCATCCCCGCAAGATGATAATCCTCCAATCCCCGCGACAAAAGCCGACCCGTCTTGGGGCATATTGCGCGGTCTTCATACAGCACGTGGCTGATGCCTTGGACCACGCCGCCTTGGCATTGGCTCAGGGCGAGTGCGGGCACATGCACCTTGCCCACGCGCATTGCCCCATACACATGCTTCACCTGCGTGACGCCCAGCAGCGTATCCACCACCACCTGCACGACATACACGCCATACGAGCGGTTTTGCCCCAATTCCATGTCTTGTGGCAGCGGAATCATTCCCATCGGATTGAATCCGTCGTTGTGGCCACGCGTGGCTTTTTCTTGGAGGAGCGTAATATGTTGCAAGGATTCCTTCCAAGTGAGCAGGCCTGTGCTGTGCGCAATGCCCTCGGCCTTGGTTTCTGCATTTGCCAAGCCTAATTTTTTGATCACCTCCTTGGCGATGGCGTCGCGCAATTTTTCGGCGGCTTCAAAGGCGGCGGGATAAATGGAAGCTGTGGTGCGGCTGCCGCCAGAGGTGGGGCCGATGGTATATGTGCTGCGTCCCGCCTCCACCATGATTTCCTGCGCAGGAATTCCAAAGACGTCAGAAACCGCCTTTGAAAGCACGGAACGGGCGCCTTGTCCCATGTCTTGCACGGCATTTCGCACCGTAATGCCTGTGGGGCGCGCCTCGACCTCGACGACGACCGTCGGCATGTAGATGTGCATCCATCCCCCAAAGCCGACACCGATCCCCTGTCGGTAGCGTCCGGAATTGGAGGGTGTCGAATTTCGGAGTTTCCAGGCAGGCAATTGCTCCAC
>JANMIM010001190.1:0-3245 GCA_031375795.1 Bacteroidota bacterium | reverse complement strand
GAAGAGAGCGCGGCGGTCGCCAACACCACCGGATGAATCGTTTCCAATGCGAAGGAAGTGATCGTGACCGAAAGCAGGATGTGAGTTTTGGCCAACATAAAATCAATGGATAATTGAGAATTGACAATTGAGAATTCGCGGTTCAATTGAGCGTTGAGAATGCCAGGCATGGGTTCCTGCGAGAACGAATCCTGATCGAAAGACCTGAAGGCTTCGCCACCCTTCCATTGTCAATTCTCAATTTAAAATACCCTGGTAGTTCAATGGCAGAATGCAAGACTCCAAATCTTGAGGTGTAGGTTCGATTCCTGCCCGGGGTGCCAGCTCCGCTACGCGGAGCCTCTCTTCACTCACACTCAATCTCACACTCATACTTACACGCAATCTCCCACGCAAGCATTCCACAAGGCTCCCTAGCTTAAATGGCCAAAGCGCTTCCTTGGTAGGGAAGATGTTCCCAATTCGACTCTGGGGAGAGCCTCTTTTGCGGCGCGAGTTTTAGGGGATCATGCATTGCCCAGACACACGAAAAGAAAAGGTAGCCCGGCTAGCTCAGTGGGTAGATCGCCTCTGCTGAAAATGCCAGGAGGTCGCGGGTTCGAGTCCCGCGCCGGGCTCTTGCCAATCATTTCACAAACCATTTTTGCCTCTATTTTTTCACCCAAACCCTTACCGATATGAATGTCGAAGCCCTTTCTCGTCAGTTTGCCCGTATCGGTGCCACCTTGGAAGTTGCAGAACTGCCAAGTGTGCGCGGACGAAACGGTGCCTCCAATTTTTCATTGGACATCAAGGAAGAAGGCCGTCGGGAATTTTACCTGCTGGAGATCGCGAAACCTGCGATCGAAACCGTCGATTTCCAAGTCTTGAATTCCCGCGTGGATTTGCGTCACCTGGTCTTGATGGCCAAAAATGCATCCGCAGCAACCGTCTCCAAGGAAAAATTCCTCTGTGGACACGACGAGCGACACTGGTTTGTGGCCTCCTTGCCGCAGACCGCAGCCGTCACCGACGTGACCACTGCGATGGAGTCCTTGAAGCCGCGCGAAGCCGTGTGGTCCCAACGCCGCAACGATGTGCGCCCCAAAGACCGCAACAAACGCCACAATTTGGGCTTCATTCGCCAAGGCGAATGGTTCTTTGTGCCGGAACCCAACTTTCGTCCCGCGCCGCTCGACATCATCCGCAAGGATGAGCCGATCTCCCGTGGGGCGGGTTCCAAGCCGCATATTGTGTCTGAGTTGATGCGTCGCGGCGGTGAATTGGTGTACGTGAATCGTCGCACCCGCGCCATGCTCACCGATGCGCAATTCCGTATGCAGGTGCGCTCCGGGCGCATCAAGAACGCAAGCGAGTGGGTGGATCAGCGCATGACCACGCTCGTGTACGTGCGCGGCAAGGTGCGCCACGCCGACCACAAGACGATCGAGCTCAAAGGTTGGCACCGCGTGGCGATGAACGCCGAGCCGGTTTCCAATACCGTGCGGTTCCTGGATTAAGTGATTGAAACAACATTCCAAAGCAATTCAACCAAACCTATTGGCCCTGCCACCACGGGGCCACTTGCCGACGTAGCTCAATGGATGGTAGCGCCTCGCTTCGAACGAGGAGGATGGGGGTTCGAGTCCCTTCGTCGGTACTTTGACAGTGTGAGTGAGGAGTGTGAGAGAGGAGGAGAGAAGGAGCGAAGAGCAGCCGAACTGTTTGCTTGCCCCGCTGATCATCCACCGATTTTTGCACCATTGGATATCGCTCGGCTTCGTATATTGGCATTCAGGATAGGACTTGTGCCTATGCTGCATTTGCGTACCCTAATTTGCATCCAATATGAAAACGAAGTCATTGTTTGTGCTTTCAGCCTTGTTCTTCTTGTTTTTGACTTCCTGTGAGCAGGAGCAAGACGATGCCTTGGATTTCTATTTCTGCACCACAACACCGCCGACAGCGGATGAAAACTGGACCTTGTATGTCGACGGTGACCTCGTAGGCCAGCTCCCTTACAAGCCCGCTGCACCCGATTGCAACAACACGGCAGCTTTGCCAAGTATGCTGCATGTGGTTTTGTCTGAAGAGCGCCATCAATACGAAGCCAAGGATGCTCAAGGAACAGTGCGCTCCGCAGGCTGGTTTAGGTACAAGGAAAACGACAATTCCACCAAGAAGTCCGGCGTTGACAGTCGCTTGGGAGGATCTTCGTTCGCGTGGAGCTGCGACATCGTCATCATGTCGTTTTTTGAGTGACGATGGTCGACAAGCGATTGCAGGGGATCAAGGTCTGCGTGTTTCGTTTGAATCCCTGAATGTTTACAGTCTTAGAGGCACCCGGGCGATTGAACGGTTGCGCATGCTCGCTCATTTTCCTAAATCACAAAGGAAGGAGCATTCCCAAGTCCCGCCTACGATAAACTGCGCATTTCAGGACGCAGATGGTGACCGTAATTTTGAAAAAATCAAATTTCAAGATTGTGAAAACCATTGTAAGTCGATTGTTGGGAATGATGCTTCTCGTAAGCATTTGTTTGGCCCAAGCTGGCAATGCCGATCCGTTTGAGATCGATGTCTGAGGCACATTTGCCAAGCCCAAGATCATTCCTTCGCTCGACAACCTTGCAATTGCACAGATCACGGTGCATTACAATCTCACGACGACCACCAAAACGATCGGACAGGGGGAAAGCACGGGGCAGGTTGCGGGGGCCAAACACTCCGCATTCCTGGCAGGATCCTTCCCGGCTTAAGAAGAGCAGGTGGGCATTCCGCAAGGAGATGAATCCTGTCGTGATTGAAACGACGCGTGACAAATACAAAGCCGCTGCCAAGAAAGCTTTGGAAAACCATGCAGATGCCTTTGTGGCGATGCAAAAACAAATCAATGAGGACTGAGTCGATTGCCGGCCGTCTTGGATTTCAAAATTGCAGCCCTCCACGCCGATTTTTGGTAGGCTGGCAAATGCCTGATCACCGGCGATCTCACCAAAATCCTGCTGGGCCGCGCTTGCGCCGTCCACAAAGGACTCAAATACCACGGACTTGAAGCTCAATGGTCGAGCAAGCGGTTGTTAACCGATGGGTTGTAGGTTCGATCCCTACCTGGTCCGCCACAGTAGCAGTATTTTTCTTAGCCAAATGAGGGGCAATCGTTTTGTAGAAAATGAAAAAGGTTTACCTTTGCCCTTCATTCCGCCTCAGTAGCTCAGCTGGCCAGAGCACGTGATTTGTAATCTCGGGGTCGGGGGTTCGAATCC
>JANMIM010001253.1:0-3079 GCA_031375795.1 Bacteroidota bacterium | reverse complement strand
CTGCAAAAATGACGCATGCCAGCGTCCCCGCAGAGAAACGCCACGCCGCCGGCGTCAAGGACAGCCTCGTGCGCCTCAGCTGCGGCATCGAAAATGCCCAAGACCTCATTGCGGATTTGGAACAAGCGTTTGAACAGGTTGCAGGCGGAAGGGTGCAGGTTGCAGGCAGTAGGGAGCAGGTGCCGATTGCCAAGGCGCAAAACGTCCTGAAAACACCATCTCACCACCAGTTGATCACCCAATAACTTAATTCTCCATTTTCCATTTTCAATTCTCCATTTTCCATTCTCAATTAAATTCCCATGTCCAGAAAACATTTGACAATAGGTATTTTCGGCTTCGGCACCGTCGCGCAAGGATTTGTGGCCGCATTGGAACAAAGCCGCGGCATCAGCGCCGAGATCAAACAAATCGTGGTGCGCGATGCGCAAAAAGCACGCCCCGCCGCGCCTGCGCCCATCTCGGCTGACCGCAACAGCATCCTGCTCGACCCCACGATCAATGTCGTTGTGGAGCTCACCGACGATGCAGACGCGGCCTTCGAGATCACAAAATCTGCCCTGGCAAGCGGCAAGGCCGTCATCACCGCCAACAAGCGCCTGATCGCCGAGCATTTTGCCGAGCTCGTGGCCTTGCAAAAATATTATGGCCTGCCAGTGCTCTACGAAGCCGCCGCCTGCGGCTCGATTCCCATCATCCGCAACCTCGAGGAATATTATGACAACGACCTCTTGCGCGGCCTCGAAGGCATCTTCAACGGCAGCTCCAACTATGTGCTCAGCAAGGTCTTTCGCGATGGCTTGAGTTTCCAGGATGCGCTCGAATTGGCGTTTGACGAGGGATTTTTGGAATCCGACCCGCGACTGGACCTCGATGGCATCGACGCGGCCTACAAGTTGTCGATCTTGATCGCGCATGCCTTTGGGGTGATCATCGCACCCGAGGAAATCCCGACCTTTGGCATCAGCAATCTGGGCAATCCTGAGCTGCGATTTGCGCGGGAGAATGGCTGGAAACTCAAGCTCGTAGCCCGTGCAGCAGCTGTGGGCGAGCAGATTAGGGCCATTGTGGTGCCGCAATTTGTGCCCGTCGGCCACCGCTTGTATTCGGTGGAGGAGGAGTACAATGCGGTCGTGCTGGAGGGTAAATTTCTCGAAGGACAAATGTTGCTCGGCAAGGGCGCGGGCAGCCATCCGACCGGCTCGGCAGTGCTCAGCGACTTGAGTGCCCTCAGCTACGGCTACGCCTACGAATACCGCAAGCTAGGAGCAGAATTTTCAGAATTTGCAGAATCAATTTCGGTGTTGAATTTAGGGCGATCGTATGAGAATTTTGCTGCAGCCTTCCAGAATTCAACCCTGTCGCGCTATTCTCCCAATTCGGGAAATTCTGCTCCCAATTTTGAGGCCCGCGTCTACTTCCGCTACACCGACGCCTCCGTCCTCAGCGAAATCCAATTCACCGAGATCGAGGAAAGCTTCCGCGCACGCGACTACGCCTACATCACCGGTACGGTGCACCTGCACGAGCTCCTACGCCTGCAACGCGCCGGGCGCTGGAAGGACTTGTTTTTTGCCTTCTTGCCAGAAGGAAAAAGCAGTGTGAGCAGGAGTGTGCGGGAAGCGGAAAGAGTTGCCGTGGCTGTTTGAAAAATACTTTCTCAAAATCTGTTTGATCGTTCTTTTTGATTTCAGAAGCGCCTTTTGGGGCGCTTCTGAGGTTTTGTGACACGTTTTGGCCTTGGTTTCCTGAAAATTCCCTATTTTCGAGCCATGTACATCAAGTCAGTTCATATCCAGAATATCCGGTCGATCTCCGAGCTCAAGCTCGATTTTGGAGACGACGAGGCCAAAATGGCAGGATGGCACGTGCTGATCGGGGAAAATGGGAGCGGGAAGACGACGATTTTGAGGTGTATGGCGATTGGGTTGATGGGAGGACACGATATTCAATCTTTAAGAATATCAGCAGCAGATTATCTCTCAAAACAGATTTCTGGTCAGGAGCCCATTTCAATGACTCTACATTTTGATCATGAGATAGATAAAATAATAAGTATTGATCGAGAAAATCGTCACGAGATACCTCTGGATTATTTCTTGAATCGAGAAAACAACCGATCATTGATGATTGCCTATGAAAGTCAAGGTGAGAAGCTGGTTATTGATTCAGTATTAACACAAGGTCGTGAGATACCAAACGGAGTAGAAACTGAGCACTTTGTGGGAGCAATTCTATCGGGAGAGTATGAAGGTTTTTTTTCTGCCGCCTTCGGCCCCTTTCGCCGATTTAGAGGCGGGAACGACTCTTGGGATACTGTGTATGATTCACACCCCCGCGCAGCCGCCCACATGAGCCTTTTCGGTGAAGACGTAGCCTTGACCCAAATCGAGCCTTGGCTCATCAAGCTGGAACACAAGCGCCTCAGAGGAGAAAATGGCCATGTTCTTGATCTGATCAAGATCCTCCTGAATGACCGTGAACTCCTGCCCGATGGCACAAAACTTATCGACATTTCACCAGACGGCCTCATTTTTGAGGATGCCAATGGAGGGAAAATAGCATTGCACCAACTCAGCGACGGTTTTCGCTCCGTCCTTTCCCTAACAATGGAACTCATTCGCCAACTCATGCGTGTCTATGGCGAAGAAAAAACCTTTGAGAATCTCGAAAGGCAACTCAAGGAAGGCAAAAACGACGATCCTGCCATCAATTACCTCCCCGGCGTAATCCTCATCGATGAGATCGACGCCCACCTGCACCCCACCTGGCAGACGCAGATTGGGCAGTGGTTCACCAAGTATTTCCCCAAGTTGCAGTTCATCGTCACTACGCATAGTCCTCTCATCTGTCGTGCCTGTGGGGAAAATGGACGGATCTGGCATTTGCGCGCGCCTGGGTCGGAGGAGGATCCAGTCAAGCTGATCGTAGGGCAAGACCGAAATCGCTTGGTCTATGGCAACATATTGGATGCATACGGAACCCAAGCATTTGGATCGGGGGTGATGCGCTCAGATGAGGGAAGCGAGAAATTCCGTCGGTTGGGCGAACTCAATCTTAAATCGATCATGGGGGCGTT
>JANMIM010001178.1:0-1220 GCA_031375795.1 Bacteroidota bacterium | reverse complement strand
TTCACTTAACAGGTGCTGGATGCAAATGCCCGCAGCTTTTGCAGGTCCGCAATTCCTCTGAGCCATAAAACTTCTCAAACACAGGCTGCATCTGCGTGGCGATGTTGGTCATGAAAAAATATTCCTCATAGACCTTCTCGCCACATTTGGGACAAAACCAGAGGAGGCCGTCCTTCATGCCGGGTTGCCTGACCTTCTCCACGACGAGGCCCACAGTGTCGGCCTTGCGCTGCGGTGAATGGGGTACGCCGCCGGGCAGCAGGAAAATCTCGCCTTCCTTGATCGGCACATCGACCGGCTTGCCGTCCTCGATCACCCGTAGGACCATGTCGCCCTCGAGCTGGTAAAAAAATTCCTCGGACTCATTGTAGTGAAAGTCGGTGCGCTGGTTGGGGCCGCCGACGACCATCACGATAAAATCCTTGGTTTCGGTCCAGACGGGCTTGTTTCCGACGGGGGGCTTGAGGAGGTGACGGTTCTCGTCGATCCAAGTCTTGAAGCTGAAGGGATTGAATTTCGACATAATGGGCTCTTGCATTAAGCGTGTCTCGAAATATAGGTTAATTTTGAATACCATGCGAAAAAGTGCCCTCCAATCCGACGATTCCAGCATTTCAGGCCGGCTCCTGTACTGGCTGGGTGGATTGGTCGTGGCCTTGGTCTTGGTGAATCTGGGCCTGCGGATGTCGTCGGTGAGCGTCTGGGACGATGCCTATTTCTTCAGCCGCTATGCCGACAATTACCGGCACTCGGGACACTATTCCTGGAATCCGGGCGAGCCGCCGTCCTACGGACTCACCTCGGTCGCCTACGGGACCTGGGTATGGGTGCTGCGCAACCTGGGCGGGCAAGCCTCGCTGAGCCTTTGGATCTCCAGCATGACTTGGGGCGTGGTCTCATTGGTAGCGGTGTGGTTGCTCATCAGGCTGCTGGCGCCAGCCGAGAGCCGCGACCGCAAGGCCACCTACGCCTTGTTTTGGGCGATGTTGGGCCTCAACGGCCTGCATTTGGTCGTGCACTTCAGCAGCGGCATGGACACGACATTTGCAATGTCGTGGCTGGCGGCCTACCTCTATCTCTGGAAACGCTTTGAGGACGTCTTGTCGCCGGGTCGCAGCCTCGCCATCGGTCTGCTCGGCGGGGTGGCTTGGTTCATTCGCCCAGACCTGCTCTTGTTTCCCTTCCTGCTGCCCCTGACCCAAGCTTTCTTTGGATTGCGG
>JANMIM010001175.1:0-1506 GCA_031375795.1 Bacteroidota bacterium | reverse complement strand
ATAAGCAGGGTTCTGGTAGTGGTAAGCAGGGTCAAGGTGCAGAAGGAAATAAGGCATCGCAACCTAAAGACGGAAACAAAGCAGGTGGCGAAAGGCCCTCTATGCCAACATGACCGAGGCAAAGAGGGTGGGATCGACTTTATAGAGGTCGCTCACATAGTAGTAGATTTTTTCCTGGGTCTTGGGTTTGTCGACGAGGAATTCCTTGCAGGCGATGCCTTTGACATCCAGCAACTTGCCGGTGGCGACGGCGATGGGGACGGTCTTGACGGTGTCGAGGTAATAGGTTTCCTTGAAGGCGCGGCGGTTGGCGGCGTCGACGATGTAGGTTTCATTGCTGTCGCCGATGAACAAAAGTGTGCGTGCGATGCGGCCTCCGCTCAGGTTGATGATGTAGTTGTCTTCCTTCACGTGCAGGTCCATCTTCTTGGGAGGCTCGTTTTCCAGGAAAATCTGGGCATCCTTGCCCGATACCCGGATCGCGTAGGAGACGGTGCCCTCAAAGCTGCCTTGCGCCTTTGCGGTTTGGAAACCCAGTGCGAGTGCCATGAGCACGAGCAGTTTAGGGAAAATAGAAGCCAGTTTTTTCATAAATTTCCAAAACAAGTTGATACGTCGTACAGTGTGCATTCACGAGCGTGGCATAGTTTTCTGAATAACCGCCGCCCATCACCAGCACCAAGGGCAAGCCCAATCGACGAGCCTGCGAAATTACCATAAGGTCACGCGCCCTGCAACCTTCTTTTGAAAGACTGAGTTTTCCCAGCCGATCGGTCGCCAAAACGTCCACCCCAGATTGGTAGAAGACGATGTCGGGCTTGAATTCCTCCATCAGCCGTGGTACGTGCGCCCTCAGATGCTCCAGGTAGACCTCGTCACCTGTACCAGCCGGCAATTCCACGTCGAGGTCGCTCTGCTCCTTGTGGTGCGGGTAGTTGTCGCGGCAGTGCATCGAGAACGTAAACACCCGAGGCTCGTCGCGAAAGATGCTCGCCGTGCCGTTGCCTTGGTGCACATCGAGGTCCACCACAAGCACCCTTTGCACCAAGCCACGGTGCAGGAGGTAGTTCGCGGCGATCGCGATGTCGTTGAGGAGGCAAAAACCCTCTCCACGGTCAAAGAACGCATGATGTGTACCACCTGCAAGATTCATGCCAGCGCCGTCCTCCAGCGCATTGAGCGCGCATTGCAGCGTCCCAGAGGCCGAGGAGATGCTGCGGTTCACCAACTCCTCCGATTTCGGGAAGCCGATGCGGCGGTACTCGCGGTCATCGAGGGCGTGTGCCTTGGCCCGTGCCCACCAGTCTGCGCTGTGCGTGAGGCAGATGATTTCGTCTTCAATGAACGCAGGCGTAAACAATTGCGCCCGAGTGATCAAACCCAAGTATTCCAACTGCTCCCGCACAAGCTTGTACTTCTCAATCGGGAATTTGTGACCCGAAGGAAGTGTGATGGGGTGGCGTTCAGAGTACGATAACCTGATCACACTTCCTTCGGGTCACAAAT
>JANMIM010001153.1:0-1285 GCA_031375795.1 Bacteroidota bacterium | reverse complement strand
CAGCGATCCTGAAAAATTGGGCGGCCTTCACATAGTCGATGGCTGTACCCCATCCCCAGCGGTACATCAGGCCGAGGTAGCGCGCATCCTTGGCGTGAAACTCCGGCCCGTCCAAGTGCTTGACCATGCCCGCATAAGCCTCCTCATACCTGCCATCCTCAAAGTCATCCTCAGCCACCAAGACCTCGGCGCGGGCCAGGCGGTAGCGGTAAATGCGAAGGCTCGCAAACCCAACCACGCCGAGCAAGACCGCAATTCCGACAAATATTGCGAGGCGTTTCCAAGGACGACGAGGAGCGGGCTGCGGGAGAATCTCGGACGCAGATGCGTTGGGGGAAATGGGCTGTTTTGGCGAATTGGGCGAAACCACTGCTTCCCCCTCGAATACTGCCAAAAATTCCTCACAAGTCTGGAACCGGTGTGCGGGATCCTTGGCCGTGGCACGAACGATCACCGAATCGATCCAAGGCGCTACGCCCGGGTAGAAGGAGGCTGCCGTCGGCAAGGCTTCCTTGACGATACGGTCCAGGATCACGTATTCGGAGGTTTCCGATTCGTAGGGATTGTGGCCCGTAGCCATCTGAAACAGCAGGACACCAAGCGAATAGATGTCGCTGCGCTGATCGACGTGTTGCGCCAGGGCCTGCTCGGGACTCATGAACCTAGGAGTGCCCAGGTAGCTTCCCGTCTTGGTGAGCCCACGGTCATCGTCCAGCAACTTGGAAATGCCGAAGTCCAGGGTCTTGATCGTGTGGTCTGCGGTCACCAAAAAATTGGCGGCCTTCACGTCACGGTGCACGACCATCTGGGCATGGGCGTAGGCAAATGCTGCGAGGATCTGTGCAAACATGGGCCGCAAAGTGGCCTCGGGAATGGGGCCGGTCGTTTTTTGGATGAATTGGTCGAGGGCCACGCCCTCGACATACTCGAGTACGAGGTAGGCCCCCGTTGCCTCCTCCACAAAGTCGTAGAGCGCGACGATGCCCGAGTGTTGCAGGCGCGCGAGCGTGGCCGCCTCCTGCTTGAAGCGTGCACGCAGGCGCTCGTCGCGGGCATATTGCGCATGCAGGCACTTGATCGCGGCCTTGCGTCCCAGCGAGACATGCTCGGCAAGCCACACCTCGCCCATGCCGCCCTCGCCCAACTTGGACAATACCCTGTAATTTTGGAGGATGGTTCCCGGCTGCATCATCCTGCAATTTAAGGCTTTTTGCGATTGCGTGGGTCTGAAATTCGACTTTCTCGATGATAGGCATTCAGGGCAATCGCGCTTAATTTTGGTTCT
>JANMIM010001170.1:0-8727 GCA_031375795.1 Bacteroidota bacterium | reverse complement strand
GATCACCAGCAGGCCGCTGAGTGGAATGTCGGGCTGTCGCCACACAGGATAGCTTTTGGTCGACTTCCAGGACCGTTCACAAGCGGCAAATTCAGGTGAATCGCGCTCGATCATCAGCCAAGCATTCCAGCCAAAATCCCGCACCAGCAGATAACCGATGCTCCAGCCCGCATGCTCGTGGTCCTTCCAAATTTCGCGATGGGTGGCTTCTAGCGTATCCCACAACGTTCCCATGCCCGCCTGCAATGCCCGCACCGCATAGATCGTGCAGTGCATCGAGTCGGGCACGATGCCCGCCACCGCCGCCGAATCCGCAAACCGCGCATACAAGGTCGTGCCCGGATGAGTCACCGTGTCCACCTCCGCATAGCCGCGCCAGACCGTCCCATAAAACCCCGCCCCGCCGCTGCGATAACTGCGGAAGTAGGCATTTTCCATCTTGGCAAGGGCATTGATGGCATTGGGGGAATGGAAACCGAGGTAGGTGTTGGGGAGCGTGCTGTAGGGGGTGAAGAGGAGTGTGTCGGGGGGTGGCGTTGTTCGAACCTCGGGCTTGGTGGACGGATTCTGGCAACATGTAAGACAAAAGCCCATCACGAGGCAAATGCAAGCAATCCGATATCTTTCCAGGCGCCGGCTCAAAACCAATATGGACGATTCTTTGGACATTGGTCAGTGAATACGCAAGTGATCGATGCAAATCCCATGCGAGCCTTCGGCGTTTTGAGGGAAAGCACTTCTATTTCTCAAGGGTATATTTTCAAAGTTAACCCAAGTCGCCAAATCGGGTACGGAAGAATGGGGTCATGGATGATCCGTCCTCTTTTGCGTGCCAACGATCGGCGATGGCATCTATCTCCAATTCCTATCCCTGCCTGCCGTGCCGAAGGTTACCGTACAAATCCCCCATTTTCCCTGGTCTTCGCGCCACGCCGTCAATGTCGCTCGTGGCGGCGATTCATTCTCGCGAGTTTCTCCGCAGCCCTTACATATCTGTCGGGGTCTTGCCACAACCTTCTTTTGTACCCACGGAAAGTGGTTGGCGAGAATACTTCGACGAAATCGTAGTAGTTCGCGAACTTGTCACCATGGAAAGCCAATCCGTATTTGGGATAGAGGAAAATGGTCGAAAAATGACCGTGTGAGGAAGGCAATCGGTCATTGGTTGGCCCAAATTTCGCAAAAACCCTATCTAGGCCATACATGTCGAGTGAATCGAGCGATTCGAAGGGAAGGCCGTACTTCTTGAAATTGATGTCTGTCAATTTTCCCTTATGAAACGAATAATGTTCCGTCGGGCTGAGATAAAAGGTTGTCACGGTTCCGCGTTCGGTTTCATAGGTGGTACTATCGTATCCAAATGGCAGAAACCGAGTGGCCCTCAATATCTCCAACGACTTGCTTCGGTCATCGATCATTCTTTGTACAATCGGATGAACATCACCAAAATCAGGTACCGATTGGCCCTTGATGTTGGAATAGGCCATGATGACAACGAGTCCAAGTCCGACGGGAAAAGACAAGCGCCTATTCAAGACGAGGATGGTCAACCATCGATTCATCGTTGTTTCCATTCCGCGATCTTTTCCGCAATGAAAGCACGCCGCTCTGGGCATGGCGCACCAATCATTTGCCACTTTGAGGGGTCTGAAAAACGAGATGCTTTCTGATAGTCAGCGGATCCATTTGTCATTGCCGAAGGGTTGTTGAAGTACATTGCAACGGAATCTGCCAAATCCTCTCCGGGGTCTTTAAGCCCATAAATCGTTGGTGGGAGTTCGTGAGCGGTATCCACACGGTAGACAGTCATACGTGTTCCGTTTGGATACTCGATCGTATCCCACTCAGCTTTGTTAACCTTGCCACTAGCCCATAGGCTCATGCGCTTTTCGAATGCAGGAAGCGCATAGCTCAGAAACCCATGCGCCAATTCATGGGTAACCACCATTCGATTTCCGTCATTTACTTCTACCTCCTTTCCTTGGGCATTCTTCTTGGTCTTGCCCGAGTTTCCGAGCGTTCGATCACCGTCCATTGTCATAAATGACTGGCTTCGAGGCGAGTATGTTCCTGATGTGAGGGAAGTCGCACGATAATTACCTTCGGCGTCCTCTTTCAATCGATGGTTGAGCCTTGCTGCGGTCTTGACTTCTTGGGGATTGGAGGCCCTATTGGAATTTTTGCGATTGGCTCCTGCAATCGGAGCAAACTTGGAAAGTCCAAATTCCAAGTCTTGGAGTTCACTCAGGGACCAAGTCGCTGTCTTGACCCCCTCCAACAACGCGGGTGAAGCTTCGGGATCCCATGCACGCACCTCATCCAATACCTTCTGCGAATTCACATCAACACCATACAAATCGTAGAGCCTTGCGATGATGGCTCGGGCTTCAGTTGCCTCGGCGGGGCTGTTTACTTTCACGCGCTCGTGGTTGTTGCGTTCGCCATAAAAGTTGTCGAGGAAGGCCTTGAGCGCAGGCGCTTTTTCGCACATGGCCTCGAGGTCAGTGCGCAGGTCTTGCCCTGGATAAGTCGCGGTATAGGCTGCGGCGATGTCCTTGGGCTTGCTGTAAGCGATCAACAAGGACATGACAGCGATGTCGTCGTTCTCTGTGATGGATTCCTGGATCAACCCTGCAACATGGGTCGCAGGTATCTTGGACATGTCTAAGTCCATGTTTTGAAACAGCAACCCTATCTGCTCATCCCCAAATTTGCCAACGAGAAAAGTTTGCAAGTCTATCTTCTTCTTGGTCAGGAAATAGGCTTTGAACTCGTCCCATTCTGCCTTGTCGTGCTTGATCGCCTCGAGTGATACGATGACTCCCGCGATATCGACTTTGTTGGCTGCCATGACCACCTCATCTGCCATCCTTCCAAAATTGGCCACCGACTCCACACGAGGGCCGCCGTCTGGAGCATCGACTGACTCGTCTGCCATCATCCGCTGCCCGCCTGCGTTGCCCGAAGAGTCTTCCGATCCGGCAATAAGCTTGAACTTCGGCGCTGGCATGGACTGGCCCTGGTCTTTCTCGTCTTCGAAGCTAGGCGCTTTGGTCTGGATCTCGTGTTGCTGTTTCATGATTTTTGAATTGATTATGGAGCGAATATAAAACAGAAATCACTGATTTGCCAGAATATGAAGCGGAATTTCAGTCTCCTGCGCAAGCAGGGTATCTCACTTCTTGGGATCCCTTTCAAGGGATTTAGACATTTACGAAGTCCAACATTTACCCCAACCAACAATCCAAAACAGACGTGCATAAAATCCCACCTCCACCATTCCCCTAATTTTCCCGATCTTCCCGCCCTCAAGAATGTCCCAAGAGCTCCCCATCCATGAAGTGACCCCCGCGCGGCAGGCAGCGCTGGCCAGCCACCCCATCGTGGTGCTCGAAGCCCCGCCGGGCGCGGGCAAGTCCACTGTGCTGCCTTTGCACCTGCTCGAGCAGCCTTGGCTCGTCGGGCAGAAGATCGTGATGCTGCAACCACGTCGCCTCGCGGCGCGTGCCGTCGCTGCCCGCCTCGCCGCCTCCCTCGGCGAGGACGTCGGCGAAACCGTCGGCTACCGCGTGCGCTTCGAGCGCAAGGTCGGCCCCGGCACCCGCATCGAAGTCCTCACCGAGGGCCTGCTCACCCGCCTGATCCAGCAAGACAATGCCCTCGAAGGCATCGGCCTCCTCATCTTTGACGAATTCCACGAGCGCAGCCTGCATGCCGACCTCGCCCTGGTGCTGGCCCGGCAAGTCCAGGAGGTGCTGCGCGACGACCTGCGCATCCTCGTCATGTCGGCCACGCTCGACACCACCGCACTTTCCAAGCTGCTCGGTGACGCACCCGTCATCACCAGCCAGGGAAGGCAGCATCCCATCGAGCTGCGTTACCTCCCCGCCGCCGAGGGCCAGCGGCTCGAAGCCCTCGTCGGCAACACCATCCGCAAAGCCCTGCGCGAGGAGACCGGCGATGTGCTCACCTTCCTGCCGGGCGCGGCCGAGATCACCCGCGTCGCAGCCACATTGGCCGAGAGCCTGCCGGCCGACATCCTCATCCACCCCCTGTATGGCGACCTGCCGCTGATGCAGCAGCAGACCGCGATCCTGCCCGACCCCCAGGGCCGCCGCAAGGTGGTGCTGGCCACGACCATCGCCGAGACCAGCCTCACCATCGAGGGCATTCGCATCGTGGTCGACGCAGGTCTGGCACGGGTGCCCCGGTTTGACTTGCGCTCGGGCCTCACGCGGCTGGAAACCATCCAAGTGACGCGCGACGCGGCCGACCAGCGCGCAGGTCGTGCAGGTCGTCTGGGACCCGGCATCTGCTACCGTCTCTGGAGCGAGGGCAGCCACGCTTTCCTGCAAGCACGGCGCCTCCCGGAGATCCTGCAAGCCGACCTCTGCCCATTGGCGCTCGAGCTCCTGAACTGGGGCGTCACAGACATGCAAGGCATGGGCTGGCCCACGCCGCCGCCCACAGGAGCCCTGAGCCAAGCAATGGAATTGCTCGACCAGCTCGGGGCCTTGGAAAATGGCAAGATCTCGGCCCGTGGCCGGGCGCTCCTGCGCCTGCCCACGCACCCGCGCCTCGCGCACATGCTCACCGAGGGCGAGGCGCTGGGCCTGCCCGGGCTCGCCTGCGACATCGCGGCGGTCTTGGAGGAGCGCGACCCGCTGCCACGCGACACGGGTGCCGACCTGCGCCTGCGATTGGACGCCCTGCGCCTGTACCGCACACGTGAGCGCGGCCCGGGCGACGTGAACACGCTGCGCAAGCTCGAGCAACTCAGCAGTGCCTGGCGCAAGATCCTGCGCTGCGATCCCCACAACCACCACATCGACGCCCACGAGCCCGGCCAACTCCTCGCTGCTGCATACCCCGAGCGCATCGCCAAGCGACAGCCCGGCGCCACACCCGCCTACAAGCTCAGCAATGGCCGTCGCGGCAGCCTGCAGCAGCACGATGCCCTGGCCGACGAGGTCTGGCTCGCCATCGGCAGCATGGATGCGGGCATCCAAGACGGGCGCATCGACCTGGCCTCCCCGGTCGATCCAGAGGACTTGAAGGACCTGATGCGCAGGCAGCAGGTCTTGACGTGGGACCATCAGCAGGGGGTCTTGCTGGCCCAGGAGGAGCAGCGCATCGGCGGACTCTTGGTGGCCGCGAAGCCGCAACGGCAGGTGCGCACCGAGGATTGTCTGCCGGTGATCTGCGCGGCTGTGCGCGCGGAGCCGGGCTTGCTGCCTTGGACCGAGGCAATTGCAGATTGGCAGGCGAGGATCCTGAGCCTGCGTGCGTGGCGGCCCGACGAGGCATGGCCCGATGTCTCCACCGAGGCCCTGCTGGCGTCGCTGGAGGCGTGGCTGGGGCCTTACCTCGGCCCAATCAAGCGGCGAGATGATTTCAGGAAGCTCGACTTGATGGGTTTGTTATCAGGTTTGCTGCCATGGCCCTTGCCGCAGCAACTGGACCAGTATGCGCCCTCCAAGGTCGAGGTGCCGACCGGGTCGCAGATTCGGTTGGAGTACTTTGCCGACGCACGCCCTCCCATCTTGGCGGTGCGGCTGCAAGAGATGTTTGGGCAAATGGACACTCCTACCGTCAATCAAGGGCGCAATCCGGTTTTGATTCACCTGCTTTCACCAGCCTACCGACCCTGTGCCGTGACACAAGACCTGCGCAGTTTTTGGGTGAATGGCTACCCCGACACTCGCAAGGATTTACGCGGACGCTACCCCAAGCACTCCTGGCCCGAAGACCCGTTCACGGCAGAGGCCATCAGGGGTGCCAAAAAGCGCGGGACTTGAGAGAAATTGTATTGCCTGAAAACGGGCCTATCATTCAGATTCGACTGCAAACTCCATGTCGGCGCCAACCGCCTGCAACTGGACGCAATGAATTTATCAGGGGGCATGTATTTGATCCAACTCAGCCAGGGAAGCCAATCGGTTTCCAAGAAGTTCGCCCGTTTTTGATGGAGTCGGCAGCGGGATCATGTCGCTGGTTTCACGACGAGCGATGGAATAATCCGGATCACTCCCCCCCTGGCTCGATGCATTCCCCGACGCATCCCTCAGCTGTACTAGCCTATTCGATGACCAGCGGTAGTGACTGCGCCCAATTCTTGCCCTTGACACTGAGGCGGTAGAGGCCTGCTGCCTTGCGGTCGACATCCACTGCTACATGGTTTTCTCCGGGCATGCACACGGCTTGGCCCCTCGCCACTGTCCTGCCTTGGAGGTCGATCACATCCCAGCTGATGGCTTGCTGGCGCACGCAGGAAACCTTGATGGAAAAGCTGCCGCTGGACGGATTGGGGAACAAGGTTAATTGGAAATCTTGATCCTTTGCGCTTGGGGCAAGGGTCGCGCCATTGGGATGGCGGTATTTGTAGAAGAATTTCCAGATCTCGCGGGTGTAGTTGACATCATTGGCAGCGCCGAGCCATACGTGGTCGCCGCCATAGACCTTGAAAAACTCCACGCCATAGTTTTGGTCGCAACCCGACCAGACGATGTGGTCCACGGTCATGCCATCGCTGGCGATGTCTGGGATGTTTGTGGTGTCTGGCCCGAGGGTGCAGGCATTGTTGGTGACCCAATGCTGCAGGGTCGGCTCGGTGGACATCCCAAATGTATTTGCCGTGTAGCTCACGGTGGCATCGGCGGTCCCGTGAAAATGCAAGACTGGTACGGCCCTGCCTGCCTGGCAATTCAAGGAATTGCCGATCGTGCCCGAGACCGCCGCGATCGCCGCGATGCGGTTGTTGAGCTCGCAGGCGAGGCGGTGGCACATGAATGCGCCCATCGAGAAGCCGCAGGCATAGATACGGTTGGGGTCCACGTTGTAGTGGGCGCTCATCGAGTCGATGAGTGCATTGATGAAGCCCACGTCGTCCACGGTGCTGTTGAGTGTGATGCCAAATGCACTGGCGCCTGAATTCCAGGCTGTCGATTGCACGAGTCCATCGACCAGTGCCTGCGGTGTCACCACGAGAAAGTTGGCGGTATCGGCCAGGTAGTTCAAGCCGATGCCTGAAAAATTGGTCATGTCGTCGCCCAGTCCATGCAGGGCGATCACCAGCGGCACCGGGGTGCTGCCATTGTAGATCGCAGGCACATACTGCCGGTATTGGCGTGGCTGACCGCCAAATGAAAAGCTGTGGTTGCTGAATTGGCCCAAGGCGACAGATGCCAGCAAAACAAGGGCAAGCAGGGATGCGGAACGTTTCATGGAATGAATTTAGGAATTTTTTTCATTCCCCTTGGGGGATGCGATCCAGTGCGTTGTGTTGTCTACAGATTGCAATAGCAACATAAGAATTAGGGTAAGCAATTTTTTGATGGACGAGATCTGGGCCGCGCTTCGGCCCAGGTTCATTTTTGGGGGTGCACTTCACATTCCACTATTTGCACTTCTCCACCGCAGCCTGCACCTCGTCCATGTCCATTTTGGAAAAAGTCTCGCGGCATTTGTCCATGACCTCTTGGTTGGGATTTTCCTTTTCGGCCTCCTCAAGGCACTTGCAGATGTTTGGGCCACAACTGCCCAGCAGCAGGCAGGCAAGGGCCATGGTCGCCAATCCCAAAGGGAAGCGACGTGCAATCGTTGTAGGCGCGTGGGTATTCATCGATCTGCGGATTTGATCAACCGTAATAGGCCTCGTCTTGGCTGATGCGTGAGAGCACCCAGCCAAATTCACCGGTGCTGACCTTGCTGTTGCAGTAGGTGCAGACGCCTGTCATGCCCATGCTCACGGGGGCGCCGCAATTGGGGCAATTGTCGGGATTGAAGAGCTTCTCGTCCTTTTCCACGCCCGTGCGCCGCACAAAGGTCCAGTACTCCGAGAACCTCCTGGGCTTGCTGGGGTTGCCGGAATAGCGGGTGCCGTCCTCGTTGACGGTGTAGTCGAGCACACTCGCGAAGATCCTCACGGTTGCTGCCTCGTAGTATTTGTCGAGGTCGAGCTTCACCAGGTGCACGCCCGTGACGGTGAGGTCATCGAGGCGGTTGATCATCTTGTGCTTTTTGTAGGTCTCGATCCAGTAACAGTGGGACTGGAAGAGGTTGTCGCTCATGAGGGGCCTCACGGGCTCAAACTTGCGATCGGTCCAAGCCTTGAAAATCGTGGTGAAGATGGGCACGACGATCTTGTCCTTGAAGGTCGTGGCGTATTCGGTGATGCTCTCGAGCTGATGACGGTCGATAAAGAGCTTGCCGATGTTGTTGAGACGGGGATCGTACAGGGTCGGCAGGTTGGTGCCCTCCTCGGGGGCATAGTTGCCGACCTCGGTGCCGCGTTGCACCTCGCGGTGGCCGATGTTGATGGCCTCGACCGTCCAGGTCAGGGTGCCGGGCTGCACGACGGTATTGCATTGCCGGCATTCGCCGCTAGGACTCAAGGCCAGGGCTGCGCCACAATTGGGGCAGCCTACTGCTTGCAATACCTCGGGTCCCGGTGAATGAAGCGCGGTGTTGCGTGCAAAAAACCATGTCTCCTGCACCCACCAGCGATTGCTATGCCCGGCGATGGTCTCGGTGTAATAAGAGTCAAACCGCACAGAGATGCGGGTTTTGTCCTTGCCGACGTAGAGGTTCACAAAATCGACCGAGCCGATCACCAGTTCGGTGACATCGATGCGAAAGTCTGGCCTGGGCGCAGCATTGGCGATGATCTCGTGCTCGAAATAGGATTGCAGGTTCAGGACCTCAGGGTGCGTGCGGTGGTAATGGTAT
>JANMIM010001112.1:0-5336 GCA_031375795.1 Bacteroidota bacterium | reverse complement strand
GCCGCAGATTTTGCGGCGGTGCAGACAGCGACACATTATATATGTGTCGCGCCGACCTCCGTGTGGTTTACCAAGCAATGGCCCGCTGCCAAGTGGGTCGAGCTCATCCGGCGGGTGGACGCGGGCACGACCGTGTACTTGCTCGGCGCGCCGGGCGACCGCGCCGCCTGTGAGGCGATCGCGCAAGCCAGCGGGCACCCCCGTGTGCAAGTGCGTGCAGGCGAGCTTTCGCTCCTTCAAAGCGCCGCGCTCATGCAAGGCGCCGTCATGAACTACGTGAATGACAGTGCCCCGATGCACCTCTGCTCGGCGATGGATGCGCCCGTGACAGCAATTTATTGCTCGACAGTGCCAGAATTTGGATTCGGGCCGAGGAGCTCGCGAAGCTTTGTGTGGCAGACAGCCGAGAAATTGGATTGCAGGCCGTGCGGGCTGCATGGGTTTCGGGCGTGCCCTAGGGGGGATTTTAGGTGTGCGGAAATCGGGTTTTGTTGAGGTAGTAGGTAGCATGTAGTAGGTGCTGAACCTGCTACCTACTACCTGTAACCTCTACCCCGCCACTTCCGCCGTCAACACCTTCAACTTGAAGAGCGCATCCTGCGAGGCGTTTTGCTCGGCGATCTTTTTCTTCTTGCCTTCGCCGCTGCCGACGACGCGGTCGCCGATCTTGACATTGATTTTGAAAAATTTGTCATTGCCCTCGCCTTTTTCGGCGACCAGCTCATAATTGAGGCTTTCCAATTTTTCCTTTTGCACGTGCTCGAGCAGCATCGACTTGAAGTTGTAGATGGTATCTTCCATCTCCGTGAGGTCCACGTGGTCGTGCATGATCTTGCGGATGATGAATTTCTTGGTCTTGAGGTAGCCGACGTCCATGTACAAGGCGCCGATGAAGGCCTCCAAGGCATCCCCAAACATGGATTTGTTGATTTGGCCTTTGCGGGTCTTGTTGAATTGGATGAGGGAATCGAGCTTGATCTTCTTGCAAATCTCGTTGAGCGAGGTGCGGTTCACGATCTTGGCGCGCATCTCGGTGAGGAAGCCCTCGTCTTGGGTGGGGTAGAGGCGAAACAAATATTCCGACACCACCGCATCCAGAACCGTATCGCCCAGAAATTCCAAGCGCTCGTTGCATTCTTGATGGCTGTATCTGCGGGAAGTGACGAGCGAGGAATGACGCAAGGCCAGGTGATACAGAAAAGGATCATGGGGTGTGACACCAGTGATCATGCGAATCTGGTTCACAAACTTCCTTTCCTTGGAAAAAAAGCGATTGAATATGGACTGAAACAAGTGACCTCCTTCCAATGCACGTTTCAATGGCGGCACCTTGACTGAAAACGAGCAAATTCTACCCAATTCAGGCGCGATACACTGCCAAATGGAAATGCAAACCGTGTGAAAAAGCCGCCGATAGGCGGATCAATCTATCTTGCGAAATACGACCGAGGCGTTGTGCCCTCCGAAACCGAAGGTGTTGCTGATGGCGACCCGCACATCACGCTTTTGGGCATATTGAAATGTGTAGTTGAGGTCGCACTCAGGATCATCGGTGAAGTGATTGATCGTCGGTGGTACAACCCCATGATAGCAAGACAGTACGGAGGCAATGGCTTCGATGGCTCCAGCAGCGCCGAGTAGGTGGCCGGTCATCGATTTGGTGGAACTTATATTCAGCTTGTATGCATGATCGCCAAAGAGCCTTTTGATGGCTTTGGTTTCTGCGATGTCTCCAAGCGGAGTAGAAGTGCCGTGAACATTGACATAATCGACTTCGGAGGGCAGGATGCCTGCCATCTCAAGACATTTTGCCATCACGCCATGTGCGCCATCCCCGTCTGGGTGCGGCGCGGTGATGTGGTAGGCGTCGGCTGTCATGCCCACGCCACACAACTCACCATAAATGCGGGCGCCCCTAGCCTTGGCATGCTCGTATTCCTCGAGCACCATGACTCCCGCTCCTTCGCCCAAAACAAAACCGTCGCGGTCCAGGTCAAATGGCCTGCTGGCAGTCTTGGGGTCTTCGTTGCGGGTGGAGAGCGCCTTCATGGCGTTAAATCCGCCGATACCAGCCTCTACGACAGCTGCTTCAGAGCCGCCTGCGATCATGATATCCGCAATACCATTGCGAATGAGCATGAAGGCATCGGCGATGCAGTTGCTGGAGGTGGCACAGGCAGAAACCGTGCTGTAGTTTGGGCCTCTCAAACCATACTTGATCGACACGTGGCCCGGAGCGATGTCGATGATCATTTTGGGAATAAAGAACGGATTGAAGCGTGGCGTGCCGTCTCCCTTGTAGAAGTCCCTGACTTCTTCTTGGAACGTGAGCAGGCCACCGATGCCGGAACCCAAAACAACCCCAAATCGCGTGGGGTCATAATCGGTCGGCTGCAGGCCGGAGTCGGCCATGGCTTCGTCTGAGGCGACAACAGCATACTGACAGAAAGGATCCATTTTCCTGGCTTCCTTTCTGTCAATAAACTCTTCGACATTGAAGTTTTTCAGTTCACAGGCAAACTGGGTCTTGAACTTGCTCGCATCAAATCGAGTGATCGGAGCAGCGCCGCTCACGCCCGTGATCAAACCCTGCCAATAAGTACTTGCAGTGTTGCCAATGGGAGTGAGTGCACCCAAGCCTGTGACGACGACCCTTCGCTGTGACATGTATTACTTGCTGTTCGCTTCCAGATAATCAATGGCATGGCCCACGGTCACGATCTTTTCGGCTGCCTCGTCTGGGATGCTGATGTTGAATTCCTTCTCAAACTCCATGATCAACTCGACAGTGTCGAGCGAATCGGCTCCGAGGTCATTGGCAAAGCTAGCCTCGCGGGTCACTTCTACTTCCTCGACACCCAGTTTGTCAACGATGATTGCAATAACTTTTTTTGAGATTTCAGACATCTTGGTAATGCGTTAAATTCCTACAAACGTAAGTTTCCGGCACGTTAGGCCGCTTATAAACTGCCGCAAATATAATGTTTTTCTTTTTCCAAAAAGCATTCCGTGGGCTGGCCGGAGGAATCCCCGAGATTTTCCACAGAATGTGCTTATTGTCAATTTAACACTAAGTGAGTCACAATCGTCGTTTTTGTCGAATTCTTCCTATCTTCGCTATTATAAGATTGATGGAGTGGCTAAAAAAAACGTCTTAGATCTGGGGTTTGAGCAAGATGCAACCGTGATCGGCATTGCTTCCAACGACAAAATCTGGAAGCTTTGCTGGAAACTGAACCAGGAACTGGGACTCAACCTCGCCACTGCTGCCCACGACGTGACGCAGGCGAGGGGACCCGAGCTCTATACTGATTTTGACTCCGACCCCGCGCTGGACTACACCTTGTTTGAAACCAACTTGAAGCCCTCGCAAGGGACAAAACTGGCTCGGCAATTTCGTTTCTGGCTAGTGGTCAAGGCAAAGCGCGACGATGCCGCCATAGACCCGGGCGCACTCAAGCAATCCATCTCTGCAATCGACATCGTGTCGCTGGTGCAAGACATCAGCGAGGAAAAAGACATTAAAAAACTACTCCCTTGAATTTTACAAAGTACAACCGCACCAAGGTGGTCTGCACCATCGGTCCTGCCTCCAACAGCGAGGAGATGCTCCGCAAGATGATCGTCGCCGGCATGGACGTGGCTCGGCTCAACTTTTCGCATGGCACACATGATGAGCATGCGCTGGTGATCAAGCTCATCCGCAAGCTCAGTGAGGAAATGGCGACCCCGGTCACGATTCTCCAAGATTTGCAAGGCCCCAAGATCAGGGTAGGCAAGCTAGACGCCCCCTACCCGATCCAAAAGGGTGATCGCGTCGTGCTCTGCACAAGCGTGGAGGAGCGTGACGGCAACATCTTGCCGATGCAATACGAGACCTTTGCGCGTGACGTGCAGGCAGGCGACCTCGTGCTGGCCGACGACGGCAAGGTTTCACTCACGGTCATCGAGACCAACCGCGAGGACCGCGTGGAGCTCGAAGTCGTGCATGGCGACTTCATCGGCAGCAAAAAAGGCGTCAACCTGCCCTATACGGCCATTTCGATGCCATGCCTCACCGAAAAGGACCTCAAGGACCTGGAGTTTGGAATCAAACAGAATGTGGACTGGGTTGCACTCTCCTTTGTGCGCTCGGCCGAGGATGTGCGCGACCTCAAGCGCCGCATCATGGAGTCGGGCAGCGACATCAAGGTGATGAGCAAGATCGAGAAGCCCGAGGCCCTGAAAAACATCGACGAGATCATCGCCGAGAGCGACGGGGTGATGGTGGCCCGCGGTGACCTGGGCGTGGAGATACCGCTGGAGCAGGTGCCGATGTGGCAGAAGCGCATCGTGCGCAAGTGCAACCGCGTCGCCAAGCCGGTCGTGGTCGCCACGCAGATGATGGAGTCCATGATCGACAACCGTCGCCCCACCCGCGCCGAGGCCAATGATGTCGCCAACGCCGTGACCGATGGCGCCGACGCCGTGATGCTCAGCGGCGAGACCGCCTCGGGCAAGTTCCCGATCGAGGTGATCGAAAGCATGGAGAAGATCATCGAAATCGTCGAATCGATGGACGAGGTCTATTTCCGCAACATGGAAGCCGACAAGGCCTCCCCGACATTCATCCACGACAGCACCATCGTCGTGGGTTGCCGCCTCGCCCAAGAGACAGGTGCCACGGCCCTCGTGGGCATGACCGCCTCTGGCTACACCGCTTACCAATTGTCCAAGTGCCGCCCTAGCGCAGCCATCTACATCTTCACACACAACCGCCGCATGATCAACCAACTCAACCTGGTATGGGGCGTGCGCGTGTTTTATTACGACAACGACGAGGGCACCGACAAGACGATCGACGACACCACCGAAATCCTCAAACTGAAGCGCCTCGTCAAGCGCGACGACATCGTGGTCCACTTTGCCTCCATGCCCCTGCGGCACCGCCTGCGCACCAACGCGATCAAGATTGCGGAGGTGCAGTAAGCGGGGTATCTGAAATGAAAAATTGGAAATGGGAAACGAGGGATAGCCCTTATTTCTCATTTCCAATCCCTCAGCACAAAATCTCCCCGATCAACGTGCGCTCACGCCCACCCCGTTCAGGTCCTCAAACGCCAGCATGAGGCGCTTGGCCATCGACTTCTCGCCTTCACGCAACCAAGCGCGCGGGTCGTATTGCTTTTTGTTGGGGACATCGGGGCCCTCTGGGTTGCCGAGCTGGCCCTGGAGGTAGGCTTCCTTGGCTTTGTAGTACTTGAGCACCCCTTCCCAAAACGCCCACTGCGTGTCGGTGTCGATGTTCATCTTCACCACGCCATACCCGATCGCCTCACGGATCTCCTCACGAGTCG
>JANMIM010001111.1:0-7035 GCA_031375795.1 Bacteroidota bacterium | reverse complement strand
CCCCCTGCCGCGCCGCGATGATCCACTCGTCCACAAGCTGCTCACCGACATGGTCTATGTGCAGGGCGGCACGTTTCGGCTGGGCCTCGGCGGGCCGGCGCACAAACCGATCCCCGAGGTGACGCTCTCGGATTATTACATCTGCAAATATGAGGTGACTTGGGACCTCTGGGATGTCGTGATGGGCAAGGTGGATGGTGTCGTGCGCGACCGCCCCAGGCGACCTGCGGAGGACATGTTTTGGGCGCATGCCGTGCAATTTTGTAAGAGGCTGTCGCAGGTTACGGGTAGAAGCTTCAGGTTGCCGACCGAGGCGGAGTGGGAGTTTGCGGCGAGAGGCGGACGCATGAGCAAAGGTTATATCTATGCGGGTTCCAACGACCTCGCAGACGTGGCATGGTACGAAGACAATGCGCCAAAGGACGCCATCGGCCTATCCACTACCGAATCCGTTGGCAGACTGGCACCCAACGAGCTCGGCTTGTATGACATGAGCGGCAATGCATTTGAGTGGTGCTCGGATTGGATGGATGCCTACCCCAAGGGGCCGCTGCGCGATCCGCAAGGTCCGCCAGATGGCATCGTCCACATCTATCGTGGAGGCAATTGTGGGGACAGCGGCGACGGCTGCAAGGTTTTCGCTCGCAGCGGTGCCCGACCCGACAAGACGCACATGCACAATGGTTTCAGGGTGGTGTTGGATTTTCGCTAGGCGGTAGGGGAAATCGTCGCCCATCTTGGATGCGTAAGATTTCTGGCGAAATTATTTCCGCATTGCAAAAACATCTGGCTACCTTCATTGCGATGTACAAGATAACAATTACAATAACGTTGCTGCTTGCTTCTTTGTCTAGCTTTTCCCAAAACTGGACTCCTTTTGCTTTGGGGGAATCCCACCACTACCGTTTCGACACGGGGACTTGGATCGACCGAACGATACGCATCGATTCGGTCACCAACGACGCGCAAGGCACTGTCTGGCATTTCCCACGACTCCTGACCGTGCTGGACGCGTCACATGCCGTGTCGAATGTCCCCCATTTCTGCCAGCGTACCCTGCGTGTGCAAGGCAACGGGAAATATCAATTCTTCGATCCTGGCAATGTCTCGCTCGACGTGCATTCCGGCCTCGGAGCAGTGGCCCTCATGGACTCGGCCAATGGCTCGGTCGGGACGGTGACCAGATTGGCTGTCGGCTCGGTGCTCGGGCTGGTGGACTCGATCAAAGTGATCCAGCTGTCGGCAGGCGACTCACTTGTGCTGAGCAAGGCACACGGGATCGTGGAGTGGCCTGCCAGTTTGGGGCCGCAGCGGTATATGCTCGTCGGCCTTCAAAAGCAGCATCTGGGCGATACTTTGCCTGGCTTTGATGGCTTTTTCAGATTCGGGCCTGGCGATGTATATTATTGGGGAGCCAATGGTAGCAGCTATGACAATACCCGGCCTCCCTCTCAGCAGGACGATCCGTGGTCTGTAGGATGGCGAATTGAGATCCTGTCGGCTGTGCGGGATAGCTCTGGACTGCAACTGTCGACGAGGATCCTCTTGCGACGACCGGATCAGGCAGACAGCTACGAGAACCGTACGATCCACATTCCAGATCAGCCATTTGGGCTACCTGTCGTCGGGCCTGGTGAAATGATCACTGGAGGCCCGTCGGTGGCTTCCTACTTTTTCCAGGCTGTGTTTTCCAGTTGGAACGCATTTTCCGTGGACTACCATTATTCAGACCAGCGACCTGTCACCACTGCCAGGTACATCCATCGCAACGACACGACCATTCTCACCGTGGCATTGACGAATCACCAGCAACCCCAATATTGGTATTTGCACTCAAGTCTGCCTGCGAGCGATACGATGAGCAATTTTGGCGATCTCGGCGAGAGGTTTGAATTCCGTGAGGGGCTGGGATTTTGTAGCACCTCGGCAAGGGCCAGTTGGGGCGGCAGGCAAGAAACATGGCGCATTGCGCTTTCAGGTTACGTGATCAACGGTGTCACGGTCGGCAATCTTGGCCCCGACGAGATCATTCCTGGACCAGGCCTGGAGGAATTCGCTTGCTGGCCCAATCCCACGCGCACCGAGATCAATTTCCAGGTCTACGGTGACGAGGCAAGGACCATTTCGATTTTTGATTTGCTCGGTAGAAAGCTGGCATCGCAAGTCGTGGTGGGAACGGCCAAGTTTGACGTGCGTGGGCTGCGCGCTGGCGTTTACCTCATCGGTTTCCAAGAGCCCACGCGACGGGTTTACAGGAAGTTTCATGTGGTACACTGAACATGTGCGGCGTGTGGCAGGCAGCTGAAACCAGGATGCTGATTCCGATTGCAGGAGCCGTTTCGATTGCGATTCGCACCAGGCCAAGATGCATTTTCCAACAATTTTCATTCGCCGAGCGACTCGGCACAAATTCCAGTGGCAATTGTCCATTGATTTCCGCTATCTTCCGTTCCTAAATCAAGGCGATGGCAGAATCAAATACAGCTAGACCGGGCTTGGAGCGGTCACTGGGCATGTGGGGCGTGGCACTTTTGGTGGTGAGTTCCATGATCGGCTCGGGTGTGTTCAAGAAAATCTCGGGCATGTCGCTCTCGCTGGGCACTCCCGGACTCGTGATCGCCTGCTGGGCGGCGGCCGGCCTCATCACTTTGCTGGGCAGCCTCGCCAATGCCGAGGTGGCCTCGATGTTTCCCGAGGCCGGCGGCCAATATGTCTATTTCAAGCATATCTTTGGGCGCTTCTTTGCCTACATCTATGGTTGGACGACATTCTCGGTCGTGCAGAGCGCGACCATCGCCTCTGTGGGCTTTGTCTTTGCCGAGTCCCTCAACAGCTTCATCCACCTGCCAGACCTGAGCCTGGCCATCGATACCTGGCTGGCGCCAGCAAACACTCCGCCCGACAAAATCGCCGGCTATTTTACAAGTTGGGGCATCGAGGGATTCCAGCCTTTCAGCAACCTCACGGTGAAATTCATCACGATCGGGCTGATCTGGGCGCTGGTGATGCTCAACATCAGGGGCATCAAGATGGGTAAGATTGTGAGCTCGGTGCTGGCCACGACGATCGTGGTGAGCATCGTCTCGATCATCGTGATGTGTTTTGGGTTCAGCGGCGGCAGCATCGACAACCTCACGCATGTGCCCGACGGCACGCCCTACTACGACGCGATCCACATGCAAGGCGCAGGCCCAGAGGCGCTGCACGACGCCTCCTTGCACGCGACGCTCACGCCCGAGCAGATGGCGATCCACAAGGAAAAGGACGTGATGCCGATCGGCTTGTTTGGGGCATTTTTTGCGGCGATGTTGGCGGCTTTTTGGGCGTATGAGGGCTGGATCTCGATCGGCTACATCGGCGGGGAGGTCAAGGATGGCACGCGCAACCTCCCCCGCGGACTCATGTGGGGCACGGTCATCGTCACGGCGGTCTACATCCTCGTGCAGGTCGCCTACCTCTATACCGCGCCCATCGAAAAGATAGCGGGCCTCGCAGCCCAGCAAAACGTGATCGCTGCCGTCGAGATCCTCAAGTGGTTCCTCGGCGGGGCCGGGGCCATGTTCCTGTCGCTGCTCATCCTCTGCTCGACCTTCAATGCGACCAATACCTCTGTGCTGGCAGCGCCCCGTGTCTATTTTGCGATGGCAAATGATGGCCTGTTTTTCAGGGGCATCCACGCCGTGCATCCGAAATTTCACACGCCTTACAAGTCGCTGTTGATCCAAGGTTTTTGGGCCTCGGTGTTGTGTTTGTCGGGTTCATTTGACATGCTCACCGACATGCTCATCTTTGCGGCCTTCATTTTCTACGGGGCCGGTGCCTGGGGCGTGATCACATTGCGCCGCAAGATGCCCGACCACCCGAGGCCCTTCAAGGTGCCGTTGTACCCGATTGTGCCGATTGTATTTGTGCTCTTTAGCGCGGTGCTCGTGGTGCGCACCATCTGGGATCAGCCGGTGATGGCAGGGCTGGGCATGCTGCTCATCTTGGCTGGCGTGCCGTTTTATTTCTATTTTGAGCGGCAGAATAAGCAGCAGAGCTGATTTAGAATGGTGGAGCCTGCGGATGACACATGAAGTCGCCGCAATGCCTCCATCACCACTTTGCATTTACCAAGGATTTTGCGAGATGGTTTTTACCAGCTCGAAGAGTTCCTTTTTGTATTTCGCTTGACAGTCGGGATTCATGCGCGCGCGCAAGGCGTCGGCGATTGAGCGAGACGAACATTTTCCATATTCTTTGCGAACGATGCTGCAGATTTCGCCTGCGCAGTACGAAACCCAGGGGGCGTAATGGGCTTGACAGGGTCCCGATTTGAATTGCTCGAAAAACTGGCAGGGATGCTTCAAGACAAAACTTGCGGCCTTGTCCGCCAAAAGAAATGTTCCAATGAACGGGTTCGAATTCCTCTCCATTGGATCCTGAAATTCGTCGCCTAATTCCTGCAGGGAGTCCTTGTGCGTGATCAAGGTCGTCAACAGGTAAAGGTAAAAAGGAGCCGTCTCCACATTTTCGGTCAGCAGGCTGTCGTTGATTGCAAGTGTGATCGAGTCATCTTGTAGGCTCAGGTCTCCTTGCACAAAACGCTTGGCAAATGGGTCGATGGAGGACATTTCAAGGTAATAGGCCAATGGCTTGCCTGCGATCTCAGTCGGGATTTTCGCAATTTTGAAACCATCGCGGTTGATGAATTCCCAAATGGGTTGCGCCACATGCATCAATCCTCGCCGATCAAGTTTGATTTCGAATACTTTGAGGGCGACAATCGTAGTTGGGAGGTATGTCAATGGATTTTCTTTTAGATTGAGGGACCCTAATCGTTGGAGCTCGCCGATGCTGGTCGGCAGCGTATGCAATTGGTTGGATTCACAATTCAAGTAGTGCAGGTCGCGCATTTCTCCAATGTTCTCGGGGAGGGCCTGGAGCATATTGTGGCTCGCATTGAAGGCATACAAGGCGTGTAGCTTGCCCAATTCCTGCGGGAGTTCTTGGAGCCGATTTTTACTGATGTCTAGAAAGGTTAATTGTGTCAATTGCTCCCATCCATTTGGCAGGGTCGTGAGGCGGTTTTCGCTCAAATGCAAATATGTCAGGTTGTGGAGTGATGTCAGTTCCGCAGGCAGGCTTGTGAGCTCATTGTTTTGCAAATGCAATGTTGCGAGTTGCTGGAGACTGCCGATTTCCGCAGGCAGGGATGCCAACGCATTGCCGCTGATATCGAGCACTTTGAGTTGGCTGAGCATTCCGATTTCGGTCGGTAGTTGGGTGATGTGATTTCCCATCAAGATGAGTGAATCGAGTTGCTTGAGTTGCCCGATTTGGTTGGGAATGCTGGCCAAACCGACAAAGGAAAGGTCGAGCAATCGCAACTTTTTGAGGCGGCAAATTTCCCTTGGGATTTGATCAATCTTGAGTTGGCGAATGGCGAGCGCCTCCAGTTCAGATAGATTGCCGATCGTCGCGGGAACCTTGCGCACAATCCCTTCGACTCCATTGAAATAGCCTTGTAGAACCAAGCGCTTGAGATGCTTGAGCTGTCCTATTTGCGGGCTAATCGCACATTTGGAATAGCTATAATTGATTCTGAGCACTTCAATGTTGTGCAGCGACCAAATTTCCTTGGGGAGAGGCTCGTCATTGCTGTAGTCGATGGACAATTCCCGGAGGTTTTTGAGTTTGCCGATCCATTGTGGAATTCGGCCCCCATTGAAGGAATAGATTTCCAGAATCTTCACATTGTCCAGATCCTCCTCGGGAATTTGGATACCATGGAAAAAGTGCTGTTTGCCTCGCGTCCCGTCTTTCTTGATTTTCTGCCAGCTTCCTTGATAGGTTGGCGGCTCTTCGCCATCACCCGATCCATATTCGCCTTCGTCCATGTAAATTTCATCCAACCTCTCAAAATCCTCAAATAGATCCAGGGTATCGACTTGGATGGAATCCGGAGACAAGTTTTGGGAATGAATTGGCGCGGCAAAGAAACAGGAAAACAAAATCGAAAAGACCAATAAAAAACGGATGTAGGTAAATGTAGAATCCTGCATAATATCCCATGTCATATCCTCTCATAATGTCTGCCCACCAAAAGGTTACATCACCGCAACACCGAAATCTGCTGCGCACTGATTTTCCCACTTTCCAAAACGGCCACCCTGTAATTGCCGGCCGGCAATGCCGACACGTCGACCGAGGTCTCCAAGCCATTGCATTTGCCTTGCAACACGACCACACCAAACATATTGACGATCTGAAAACGCGCATTTCTGGGCATTTGCTGGTGTCTGATGACGATGTTGCCCGCCGCTGGATTGGGAAAAGCCTGCCATGTTTTGGGGTTCAGATTTGCCTCATTCGCACCCAAAACCGACGAATGCATCAACAAAACGCTCCCCATCACCTCGCCCAATTTGTCGACGGCGCTGAGTCGGCAACTGTCGCGCCCGTAGACCTCGACCTTGCCGAAGCTATTGTTGAGGCTCGCGCCATTGAGCCCGTTGCCGCCGCCGTTCCAGAGGGAGTCGACGAGGGGCGGGAGTCCCAGCACGGAAAGTGCCTGCATCTGCTGGCTCAGGCTGCGGTCTGCCACGCTCAGTCCACTGGCGTTGAGTTCGGGAAGGCCGGCATTGGTGCCGTCATCGACCACCGAATTGTGCGATTGGCCGCTCAGGATGAAGATGTCTGCGAGGCCGAGGCTGTCGATGAAATCGAGCAGGCGGTTTTGGTCGTTGGGGAAGCCTGACCAGTTGTTGCTGAAGGCGGTCGCGAAGCTGAAGCCAGAGCCGACGCCGGGGACATTGACCAACTGCGATTGCAAGCCAAAGTCGATGTAACGCTTTTCACTTTTGTTGAAGACATTTCCCATGCAAATCACTTTCCAGTCTGCCGTGCTGTTTTGCAGGCCATCGAGCAACCAATTCATCTGCACCTGCCGCAAAACCGTGTTGTCAGGACTCGGTGCAAAGGAATATTGCGCACTTTGGTTGTCGTAGGCGAGCGTGCTGCTCAGGGGCGAGGCGGTGCTGCGCGTGTCCAGGA
>JANMIM010001107.1:0-4173 GCA_031375795.1 Bacteroidota bacterium | reverse complement strand
AAACTCGGCTGGGGAGAAGGCATCAACGTGGACTTGACCACCCCCAAGCGATACACGGGGATTCCGCTCAAGTTATCCTATTACCGCATAGCACCCGAGTTTGTGAATGTGAACGCGGCCTTTCTCAACACCTCGGTCTTGGAGGCGCTCACCGGCATTGCGGGCCTCGGTGCGACCACCCTCACACCCTTTGCAGGCCCCATCATGGACCTCGGGTTCATGGCCAACAATCGCCAAGGTGCAAGCCTGAACGGCGAAATCGTGCTCGGCAAACTCAAGCTGAATGCCGGACTAGGATTTTCCAGGGAGCTCACGCGGGGAAATGCCGCCCTCTCTTACAATCACCGCATCAATTCGCTCAGCATTTCGCGCTTTGCCTTCTTTGCCAACAACATCGGCCCCTACGGACACCTAAACACCTACTTTCGTGGCGCCTACGAAGTCGTCAATATCCGCACCAACCTCGACAGCCTCGGCCAGCCGCTGTTCACCAAAAACTTCAATTCCACCGATTTCCAAATCAAGTACAACAACAACATCCTGGGCCGAAACTTCTTCCTGTTTTACCTAGGCACCTACAACAATTCGCAAGGCTTCTTCTCCCCTGTGCCCGTCGTGACCGATCGCGCATTTGTGAGGACGCTCTACAACGAGCTGGACATCTACTACCAGATACACCCCAAGGTCATGCTCTGCGGCTACGGTGGCCTGGAGCGGATCAAGGCCAACATGGACACCGACTTGGATGTCGTCTCCCTGCTGCCGCGTGACCAGACAGGGCTGGGATTGGGCTTGGGGCTGGATGTGGAGATCGGCAAGAACACCGGCATCTTTTTGCGGCATCAGTGGTACGATTTCAAAGACAAGGCCTTCTCGCTGGAGCAATACCGGGGGCAGGAAACCACACTGGAACTGAAAGCATTCTTTTGATGGGAAATAGAATACAATATGGTCTGCCCCTCTTGCTCGTCCTCTGGATGGCCCTGCCGACCCAGGCGGTGCAAGGTCAGGGCATCGCCGACAAAGTCTGGTTCAATGGGCTTGGGAGGGCCTTTTTTGCCCAGGACCGCTTGCAGGGCGAGGTGCTCAAACAGGACACCACCACCAACCGCAGCTCCAATGGCGGCCACATGCTGCTGGACCTCAACATCCACGTAAACCCCAATCCGAAATTGGAGATCAGCTCCCTCGTGCGTTTTCGCACGGAGTTTGGCGGATTTTGGGGCAATGGCACGACCGTGCAACTGCGTCAGCTCTACCTGCGCGGCATTGTCGGCAAGGGGATCCACTACAGCATCGGCGATTTGTACCTGAAGCAGTCTCGCTTCACGCTCTTCAACGATCGGCAGGAAGGCACGGCCCACCAGACCGCGATTTTCAGGCCCTACAGCGACATCGTGGACTACGAGAATTTTTACCGCGACGACACCTGGCGCTTGCAAGGCATGCAGACCAACTTCACGCTGAACTTCACACGCTTCATTCGGGCGATCGACTTTGATGGCTTTGTGGCACGCAACCGTGGGGCGGCTTGGCTGGGGGCACCCGACGAATTGTTTGCCGGCAGCTCGATCAAGCTGCGCCAGAGCAAGGCCTTTGACCTAGGATTTAACGCCGTCAATCTGTTTGAGATCGCCTCGACCTCCAACGGGTCCACTTCCTTTCACAATCCGGTCGGCACCTTGACGGCCGATTACCGCATCGTGAAGGATAGCATGGAGATCGCCTTTTTTGGCGAAGCTGGCATGTCTGTCGCCCGCCGTCTGGGCGACTCGCTGGCCCCCGCCGACTTGAAGGGCAATTTTGTCGAAGGCGGCATCACCCTCAACCTCCCCAAGAAAGCCTTGAAATTCAAGTTGGCCTACCGCGCCGTGAGCCCCGGCTTTCGCAGTGCAGGTGCGCAGACCAAGCGCTTTGATTTCGATGGCAGCAACACCGTGTTTCCGAGGCTCTTGGATGCCCAGCTGTTGCGCCCGACCTCGGCCTTTGACATCCTCGCCGACGACCGCCGGTACAACCAGGCTTTATCGCAGACCCTCATGAGCTTCGATCCCAAGTACAACAACTCCACGCCCTATGGTGACGCGACGCCCAACCGCGCGGGATTGCACTTGAACGCTGATTTTGAGCCCCTCGGAGAGAAAGTGGCTGCATCTGCAACAATTGGCTACAGCCAAGAGTTGCAAGGACAAGGCACACTGGAGCTGAAAAAATTCATGGTGGCACGGGCAGGCGTGGATGTGAACCTACACAAGATGCTGGATTGGAAGCATGTCTTCACGGTCACCGCAGGTGTGCGTGCCGAGCAGACCACGCGTGGAGGCGACAGCTTGGAGCAGATCAACTTGGGTTCCATGCTGGCAGACATCGGCCTCACCGCCGAGGTGGTGCAGCATCTCGAATTGATGGCGGGCGTCAAATTTTTCCAGGCAAAGGGAAATGAGTACCGCAGCCTACGCAACCTGTATGGGGAATTGGTTGACCTACCCGTGTACCTGGTCGATGAGACGCAGGGCATTTATGCCGCGGGTGTACGTTACAATTTTCGGGACGACATTTACCTCCAGTTGGCGGGCAACTGGATCAATGTCCATGATCGTGTCGGCACGCTGCCCAAATATCAAATCCAGAGATTTCTAGTCGTCTTCAATATGAATCTGTAGTCGAATGAAAAAATCGCTCAATGTATTCGTCTTGCTTTGCTTGGTCGTCCTCTGCTTCCCAGGTTGCAAAACCGACGAATTTGATGGTCCAGGCTTGAACGACCTTTACGGTGAATTTGACGTGCTCGAGCCGATGGCCTTGAGTCGCAGCACGGTGAATTTTGCCAATCAGGAGACGGTCTATTTCTCGGCTGCATTCTCCAAGATCATCGAGTGGAAGGTCACGGTCACCGGCTTGAAGACCGGCTCCCAAAAGATCATCGATGGGAAATCCTCCAAAGTCGATGCCTCCAACAGTCTTTGGGCGGGCAATGCATCGGTGTTTCCGATCTTTGGTGCCGAGAATTGCGCCGTCATGATGACCTTTCTCAACGAGCCAGACACGCTGCGCGACACGCTCACGATCGCCGCTCCCAAGACCAACGCGGGCATCCTGATCGACAACTTTGAGCATGGCCTCAACCCCAATTATGCCAATTGGGGCATCCATGGCGTGAATTTTTATCCCGACTCGATCGACCATCCTGCCGCTGAGGGCGACCTGTACCTGCGCTTGAATGGCACCGTGAACTGGGATTGGCTCATCAACAAAATGACGATTCCGCCAGCCGCCGGCGCCACCTATTTTGCCCTCCCCTCCAACCCTGCCGGCCTGTATTTCAATTGCTTCATTTTTGGGGAAAAGGCGCACGCCAATACCTTGCTCAAGTTTGAATTCAGGGAGGACGACAATGGAAACGGCACCTATGAAGCCAATTCCGAGGACCGCTACGATTACCAATTGAACGTGGATTGGGACGGATGGCGTCTGCTGAGCCTGGACTACAGCCAATTGGCCACGCCCAGCGATGGGCAATTTGGCGGTGCCAATGGCAACAAGTTCCATCAGCCCGACAAAATCATGAGCCTCGAAATCCTCCTCCTCTCCGACCCCAACCTCGGCGAGGCCCGCTCAGACCTGGACTACATGATTTGGACCACAGGCGGTGCACTGAACCCTTGATGAAGACGAGCAGGAACATAGCTCGATGGCGGAGTGGCTGGCAGGGCACCAGGAAACTGGCCTGCATGGTGATCCTTGGGATTTGCCTATTGCAATCTTGCGTGAGCCTCCAGGAATTGAGCTTGTATCAAAACCAAGGCGTGCCCCTGCCGGGCATCAAGGGCTTCACGATGACCGATCTCTACCACGACGGCGTCTCGTCAGAAATGTGGGGCGTGGAGAATGTCGCCTGCAAGCTCGTCGAGAAAACCGAAAAAGTCGCCTACCAGGGTACGTCCTCCCTGCATTTGAAATGGGACCGCACTGCAGCCGGGTGCCCTTGGATCGGATTTGGGATCGGTTGGTCCAATTGGTTGGGCAAGGATCTGAGCGCCATCATCGACACCGCCGCCATCCAGTTTTACGCCCGGGTGGACTCTGGCAGCATCAACTATATCCCGATCGTCTTTTTGCTCGAGGGCTACGACGGCAAGCAGGCCGCGTCGGTCATGAATCCATTGGGAATCG
>JANMIM010001088.1:0-2766 GCA_031375795.1 Bacteroidota bacterium | reverse complement strand
CCATCCTGTAGTATTGCGCTGTTCGTCGGCCCTCCCCAAAGCGCTGTTCGTCGGCCCTCCCCAAATCGCCGTTCGTCGGCCCTCCCCAAAGCGTCGTTTGAGGGCCGACGAACAGTAATTACACTTCCCCATTTCCCCCCATTTCCTGCAGATGTTCTGTATATTTGAATGTGAAACGCTATTATTGGACAGCATTGAGCACGGGGGACCGGCTCCTAGCGATGGCCGAGATCAATCGGCTGATCGATCGGCACGCGATCATCTTGAATTTTCAGCGCTTTTCAGATGTCGCGTTGGGTTTGGTCCTGGAGGTGGAGGAATACAAGGTGCCCGAACTCCTGGCGGATTTGCGGAAACTGATGTCTGTGGCGAGCGACGAGGCCGAATTCCTGAATTCCCCGCGAGACTGCGTGGTGATGCTCAATATTACGTTTGTGCAAGGGAAGGGAAACTTGGAAATCGAGATGCCTTTGGGCTGAAATAGATGGCGGTTGTGGGCACAAGGATTGTCCGTGCCTGACCTCCATCATTCGAATCGTCATGCAAAAATTCGATGAAACCCCTAAACGAGTAAATTGCAGCATCCCCAAGCGATGTACTCAGGTTTTTCTCCGAATTTGCCATGGATGATTTCCCTCAAAGCCTCTGATTTCCTGGGAATGCGAAAATTTTCCTTTTCTTCCGCGCTGCATTGTTGCTGAGTTGCTCACCGACACGGCACAAGCATGCCGGGGCTGAATCCCATGCCGCAGGCTCCTTGTCGACTGCGGTCCGCGACACGACCCCGAAGGTCACCGGCATCGGCGGAATTTTTTTGTATCCGACGACCCCAAGGCGGCCCGGGAGTGGTATGGCAAAAACCTCGGACTCGAGATCAACCAATACGGCTCCACCCTTGAGACCCGAAACGCCAACCACCGCGATGAGATCAATGATACCCAATGGCGTGTTTTCCGCAAAGGAACAGCCTACATGGAGCCTTCCAAAAAGGAATTCATGGTCAATTACCACGTCCAGAACATCGAGGGCCTCGTGACCCCACGCTGCCTCGGTCATTCGTTTGATTTACATCCCAATTACCAGCCCCACATGATCGACAAGAAACGGCGCCGCGCACCTATGCGCTTGCTGGGTAGCCCTTATTGCAGGCTGTTTGGATTCGGGCTTTCCCGACGCCACTGTCACAGCGCGCAGGCATTGCCTCCTGCCCACCCGTAGGCATGCCCGCAACGGCATGTATATTTCCTCCAAAGACGCGATTCCGCTAAACAGCAAGCGATTCAACCCAGGGATGGAAGTATTGCTATCATTTTAGATCGCGAGACCGAACTCTGCATGCCGCTTACCGTAGTAACCATTGCGAATCTGCCGTTCGTTTTTTGGCTAGCGCGCATTAGAATTTCCATAAAACTGCGTAATTTGTGGCGCTTGAACACAATTTAAGGAATATCGAAATGGGACTTAGAGACTTGATTTTTGGCAAGGAGGAAGAGGAGGATGGGCCAAACGTACCCGAGAGGAAGGACAAGCCTCTTTCAAATGAAAGACGCAGCACCGAGTCGCCGACCTTCGCCCACATCCAGGGGATCGATGAACCCGAAGAAATTGTCGACAAACGTGTGCCGGTCGCGCCTCCTGTGACGGTCGTCTCGCCCGAGCTCCAAGCTACGCTCAAGGAACTCAAGGACTTGATGCAGAAGGAAAAGAAGGACAAGGGCTTGGGCTTGGAATACTATGGCTTCCTGAAAGCACTGGGTGAAGAAGACGACGACGAGGCCCATCAGCGCACCTTGCGCTCGGTAAATGCTGTGCGTGAGCAGTTTTCCATCGGCCAAGCGCTCACTTGGAATAGCCTCGTCGATAGTGCAAAAACATGCATGGCTTGGCTAGGAAGCCATAGCCGGGACAAGATCAACACACTTCAAAGCGAGTACCGCGCCACTGCGGCCAACCATACCCTGAAAGCCGAAAAGGCGGCCATGGCGATTCAGGAAGCAGAGGAAAAAATTCATCAGTTGCAACGCCAAATCGAGGAGCAAAAGGCACTGCAGCAAGGTGCCAAAGATGCCCAAAAGAAAGCCGAGCTGGAATTTGAACGAAAGAAGGTGGCCATTGACAATGCGTCCGTGCAGCTTGCAACCGATATCGCCAACGACATTGCCGTTTTTCAACGCCAGCAATAAACCCAATCAACGATAAGAAAAACCATCGATGGATATCAAGGATTCGGAAATAGAACTCTACAAAAAGCAGGTTTCCTTCAAGGTTTTTTCGACCGTATGTTATGCTGCGATGGGCGTGGGCCTGCTGGGGGCAATTGCCTTTGCTGGCTGGGTAGTCACGCCATGGATATTGAGTTTTATCCCCCACACGCCGGCCATGGGAATCTTCAGGTTCCTCACGACCGTCATCGGCTGGGGCACCATTCCGGCATTTGTCCTCTCCAATCCCGTGCGCATCTTCAAGGGCTTGAGGGCGAGGGTATATGGCTGGTTCAAGAAAATCAAGAAGCTAGCGCCCACCGAGCTCGCACTCGCCAACCTGGAGCATGTGCGCAAGCAATACGAGGCGGCCAAGCTATTTCATGCCAAGGCCAAGGATTTGGGCAAGCGCATCAGCCAAGATTTCTCAAGTGCCATCCAAGACCTCAGAAATTTGGAGGTCGAACTCAAAAAAATTGTCCCAGATTATTTGAAGCAAAAGGACTTGGCGGGATCCATGAGTTTTGAGCAAAAGGCAGCTTTTCTGGAGCTCGAGTCGCTCGTG
>JANMIM010001078.1:0-3974 GCA_031375795.1 Bacteroidota bacterium | reverse complement strand
CATGTTCCAAGATTGGAAAAACAAGAACAATGGCTTTGAGAATGTCATTTTCGGGCCGGCTGAGATTGTGGTCAGGGAAACGATCCAAAACATCCAAGCCCACAAGCCCGATGTATTGATTGTGGACGTGGTGCTTCCTGCTGCTTTGATTGCGGGTGAATCCCAAAAAATCCCAACGGTATGTTTGTTTCACATGCCCGAATATTTGCCTGGCGCCAACCGTCCGCCGGGGGGATTGGGTTTGGTGCCGGGAAAAGGTTTCTTCGGGAAATTCAGGGATAAAATGCTGGGAAAGGTATTTGACAAAATCTTCAACAAATACCTGCCCAAAATCAATGCGATCCGGAAATCCTTGAACCTCCCTGCTCAAAAGAATGTCGCAGATTTTTTTCGCCATTGTGACTTGCGCCTGATTCAAACGAGCGAAGCCTTCGATTTCCCGATCTTGCCGACGCCGAAGAATGTGGTCTACACGGGACCGGTGCTCGACGATCCCGATTGGGTTCAGGATTGGCAAACCCCGTTTGATGCCGGGGACAAAAGACCGCTTGTGGTCGTTGCGATGTCCAGCACCTTCCAAAACCAGCAACAGGCCATTCAAAACTGCATCGATGCCATGGCGCAATTGAACGTGCGCGGCTTGGTGACGCTTGGAATCGCCATGGAAAATGAAGTGTTCCGCATCCCGGACAATGTGAAGGTGGTCAAAGGTGCCTCGCATGCCCAAGTATTCCCGCACGCGGATTGCGTGATCACCCATGCCGGGCATGGTACGGTCATGCGCGCCCTGGCCAATGGCGTGCCCATGGTATGCATGCCCATGGGAAGGGACCAAGGCGACAATGCGGCGAAGGTGGCCTACCATGGAACCGGGATCAAGCTTTCGCCCAAATCCAGCGCGAACAGCATCCGGAAAGCCGTACAGCAAATTCTCGATCAACCCAGCTACCGCGACCATGCGAAACGGTTGGGTGAGCGGATCGTGGCCGATTCAAAAAAGGACAATATCGTGGGTGCGATTGAACGGGTTGGTTCCGTGGGCGTTCCCGCCACAGTTTAAAGATTCATTTTTTGCGTATGAGCGGTGGGTGGATGTTCGTAACCCGCGGGTCGCAGGCGGTAATCCTGAACGATGATCCCCGAAGGGACAGCGATACACCAATTGGGTGGCTTCTGCATCGGCAAGTCACCCATGCAAGCTCCCCCAGATTTTCAGACGCGCACGTGACATCCGCAGGGAATCGTATCTCGACGGTCAACCTACAGGTTCGTCATCCATCACGAAGCACGACCTACTTCGGCAAATGGTTCTTGCGCAGCTCGACCAACAAATAGTCGAGCCCATTGAGCTTGATTTCATAGAGCAAGCCGAGGAGATGACCGAGGTGCCCTGCGGGGAATCCTTGGGAATGGAACCAAACAAGGTAATGCTCAGGAAGGTCGCATAGCAGCCGGCCTTTGAATTTGCCAAAGGGCATTTCCATGGTCACAAGTTGGATGAGATCGTTTTCCTGCATGCTTGATTCTATTGACTTTCCTTGAAATCACGGCCGCGTAGTGGGACTTGGAGCTGAGCACGGTTCCCTCAGGAATGCTGCGCGGCAAATTTCGAGATGGATTGGGCGAGTTGGGCCAAAACCGCTTCTGGGCTGATGCCGGATCGTTTCAGGGTCTGGAAGGAATGGTCGGCGTCTTCGACCTTGACCAGGGTGGCATGCGGGAGCTTGCTGCAGACCTGCTCGATCAAATCAAACTGCGCAAGTGTGTCTCTCGTGCCTTGCAGGAACAATTGTGGAAGGCGGATGCTTGCCAAGTGCGCCGCCCTTTCCATGCCGGGCTTGCCGGGGGCATGAAGCGGGAAACCGACATAGACGATGCCCTTTACGTCACCGGGCATCGCGTCGCTTGCGGCCAAGAGGGAGGTCATGCGGCCACCGAATGATTTGCCGCCGACCAGGAGGGTCAGGCCTTTGGCATGCTGGAGGGCGAATTGGATCGCTGCTTGGATGGTCGCCTGCGCCTTGGGTGGACGGTCAGGTGCCCCGCCATTTTCCTTGAAGGGGAAATTGAAGCGCAAGGTTGCCACTTTGTGGTTCGCCAATTGGTCGGCTAGATCCTGCATGAAGGGATGCTCCATCCCTGCCCCGGCGCCATGGCTCAAGACGAGCAATGCCGTCGCATCCGCTGGTTTTTGCAGGATGGCTGAGACGGATCCGATTTCAGGTGTGATGTTGATGTTGAGCTTTTTCATCATTTTTGCTTTTTCCAGATTCCGCTGACAAATATAGGCGGGGCTTTGGAAAGATTTGCGCGAGACATTTGGGGCGGGGGTGTTTGGAGCGGTTTTGAATCTGGAAATACTTCCAGAGCCACCTTCACAAATCCCCCCCCCCCTACTTCTTCCGATTCGCAAACTTGTCCCCTCTGGAGATCGGCTTTTTGTGCTTGGATTCCCGCAGTTTTTTGCGTTCGCCGCGGGTGGAGTTTACCTTTTGGTTCTTTTTGCTTTTTTCATGGAATGCGGCTCCTTTGCCCGTATCGATGGGTGGGGCAATCTTCGCATTGGGGTCAAAAGGCATCTCTTCGGGTGCCAATTGGTAGGAAATCTCGATGTCTGCGGGAAAATCGAGCACGGGAATTTCGCGGTTCATCAACGCTTCGATCGCTTCCTTGTGGGGTATTTCCTTTTCGGTGAAAAACAGGATGGAATTTCCCGATTCCGTGGCCCGGCCGGTACGGCCGATGCGGTGCATGTAATTTTCAGGGAAGATCGGCGTGTCGAAGTTGATGACATGCGTAATCTTGTCGAGGTCCAAGCCGCGCGCCATCACGTCGGTCGTCACCAAGGCTCTTGTCAGCCCTTTTTCGAAGTCCACAATCGACTGCGTGCGGTAATTTTGAGATTTGTTGGCGTGAATCAGGCCAATTTCAGTGCCAAATGCATCGGCCAATGTGGCATGCAGGCGGTCGGCGATCTTTTTACTGGAGACAAAAACGAGGGTTTTTGCAAAGCGCGAACGGTCCCACAAGAGGTGGGCGAGCAGATTGACCTTGGTGTGGTAGTTGCGCACCGGGTAACACAGTTGCGTAATATTTTCCAAGGGCGTGCCGCTCACGGCGATTTCGAGCCGTACAGGTGCCACAAAAAAATCGGTGATCAGGCCATCGACCTCATCGGTCATGGTGGCCGAGAACATAATATTCTGGCGACGCGCAGGCAGCAGGTCAAAAAGGTTGGTCAATTGGTGCCGAAACCCGAGGTCGAGCATCACGTCCACCTCGTCGATCACCAACTGCTTCACGGAATTTAATTTGACCGTCTTGGCGAGGACCAAATCAAACAATCGGCCGGGTGTCGCGACCACAATATTCGCACCCGTCTTCTCAAACGCCAGCTTTTGCACACGAATATTGGAGCCTCCAAAGATGCCAACGACGCGCACCGACATGTACTTGGTCAGGTTTTGGATCTGCGTGACGACCTGTGTCACCAACTCACGTGTCGGGACCAAAATCAGGACCCTCGGGTCGGGTTGATCCGAAAACTTGAATGCGTGCAAGATCGGCAGCAGGTAAGCCAAGGTCTTCCCGGTCCCGGTCTGCGCGATACCCACCACGTTCTGCCCCGACAAAATCACCGGACATGCCGCCGATTGGATCGGCGTCGGTTGTTCAAATCCCAGATCATCGAGGACGTTGAGCAGTGCTTTGGACAGGTTGAGGTCCTTAAAAGTCTCCATTAAAAGCGTTTTTTCTAAGCAACAGGCATTTAGGACCTGAATCGCACGCAAAACTAGCGCTTTTTGGGCGGATTTGAGCGGAGGAAGTGAAATGGATGGCTGGCAGACCCGATCCCTGCTCGTTGGCCCTCCCCAAAGGATGTATAATGGGCCGACAAACGGATCAAGGGAACAAGTGCTAGGGTGGGCGGGGATTCATGGCGAAGAAGAATCGTTCGTCGGCCCACAAGCAGG
>JANMIM010000996.1:0-2794 GCA_031375795.1 Bacteroidota bacterium | reverse complement strand
CGGCAGCATCACGCCCCACCAGCTGCGAAACAGCCACCACATCACCAAAATCGCCAAAAAGACGGAAATTCCGAGGAAAAAGCCCAGTTCAGCGCTGATCATCTCGACATATTGCGTGCGAATGTAGGGTACGCCAGAGATCACATGGGGCAGCCCAGAGGCCTCGACGATTTTGCGCAGCCGATGACTGAGGGTGTCACGGGCCGGGGCGTCGAGGATGCTGGGGTCGACCTGTAGATTGCCACTGATGTATTCGCCATCCTTGGAGAAGAAAATGCTGCCGAGCATTTCATCGTTCCCGACATTGGCCCGCCCCGCGACCACGCCCGAATCTGTGCGCAGGTCCAGGAGCGGCATCGCTCGCACCCCCATGCCTGCACGCGTGTACCGCAGGAGACGTGTGGGCGAGATCACGGTATCGACATGCTCCAGACCTCGAAATTGCTCAAATGTCGAATCGACCTTGCGCAGGAATCCCAAATCCCAAATGCCTTCCACGGGGCCTTTGAAGGCGACCAAAATCGTGTTTTCGTAAGTCGGAAAGCTGTCTGAATACCGCTCAAAAAAGGTGAGTTCGGGTGTGTCATTGGGCCTGAAGGAATCAAAGCTGAAGGCGACCTTGAAATCCCGCAGTGAGTATGCGAAAAAGAGGGTGAGGCCCAAGACAAGGCTCAGAAGCGGAATGCGGTATTTCAGGAGCAATTGCATACGTTTCATTGGCCCAGTCACTCAATTGCCAATGCCGCGGGCGCCCGACATCGGATGGCACGCAAACTCCAACCGCTTGCAGGATGGAAAGTTTGGCAGCGTGAAAAATAAGCCTGCAACCGTCCTATTCGCGGCCGACAACCCCCCATTGTGGAAAAATGCCGCATGAGAAAGCTGCAAAAAGAGGGTAACTAGCAACGGTAAAGCTGCAAAATTGTATGTCGGAATCATTGGCCATCATCGATCTGGGAACCAACACGTTTCACCTGCTCATCGCAGAGATCGACGAGCGGGAGGACTTCAGGATCGTGGAGAAATTCAAGGAGCCTGTCGAGATGGGCGAGGGCGGATTGGAGAGCGGACAGATTTCCGAGGCCGCCTATGACCGTGGTCTGCAAGCCATGCGGCGCTTGCAGCAGGTGATATCCCTGCGGCAGATCACCGAGGTCAGGGCCTTTGCGACCTCCGCCATCCGCTCGGCGAGCAATGGCAAGGAGTTCATCGCAGCCGTGAAGGCAGAGACCGGCGTCGATGCCAAGATCATCAACGGCAACGAGGAGGCCTCCCTCATCTTTGAAGGCGTGCGCAACGGGGTGCAATTTCCGCCTGAGCAAGACGTGCTCGTGCTCGACATCGGCGGCGGCAGCGTCGAGTTCATCGTGTCGCGCGACGGCAAGCCCCAATTGCTGCGAAGCCTGGACCTGGGGGCAGCACGCCTCCTGGGCAAGTTTCAGCCACACGATCCCATGAAGCCCGTGGAGATCAAGGCCGTGCGTGAATTCTTGCAGGAAGCCATGGCCGGGCTGCTCGCCGAACTCAAGGAATTTGACATCAAGTTCATGGTCGGCGCATCGGGTACCTTTGAGACGATCAGTGCCATGGTCGCCCACCGCAAGCGGGACTTCCTGAGCAGCGAGAACCTCAACAGCTACCGCTATTCGGCCCGCGAATTCAAGGAATTGCACAAGATCCTCGTGCATTCGACGCAGGAGGAGCGGATCGCGATCCCCGGCATGGACCCCTTGCGGGCAGAGATGATCAACATGGGGAGCTTGCTCATCGATGTGCTGTTGGAGGAAATCGGGGTCAAGGAATTGATGGTCTCGACCTTTGCACTCAAGGAAGGCATCTTGTACCGCTACATCGAGGACCAAAAGGAGCGCGTACACCGCCTCATGGGCAACACGGCCCGCAACCTGCGCGCCAAGGCCATCCGCAACCTCTGTGAAAAATACCATTACAAAAAGACCCACGTCCTCAAGGTGAGCGAATTGGCGCTGAGCCTCTTTGACCAACTCAAGCCCTTGCATCCCTTTGGGGGCATCGAGCGCGAACTGCTGCGTTACTCGGCGATGCTGCACGACATCGGGCAGTTCATCAACCGGTCAGGCCACCACAAGCACGGCCAATATGTGGTGATGAACAGCTCATTGTCAGGCTTTTCCCACGACGAGATCATCATCATGGGAAACATCGTGCGCTACCACCGCAAGAGCTTGCCCACACGTGACCATTTCCATTTCAAGGTGCTCGAGCAGCGGCAGCGGCTCATGGTGCGCATCTTGGCGGGCATCTTGCGCATCGCAGATCAGCTCGACCGCGGGCACCGCAGCCAGGTAGATGCCATCAAGGTGACGATCGAGGCCAAGACCGTGCGCATCGGGCTGCAAAGCACCGAGGACCTGACGCATGAGATTGAGAATGCGCAGGCCGAGACCGAATTGCTCGCAGGCGCGATCGACCGCGAGGTTGTGGTGGAGCGGGTGTGAGGAATGATTGATTGAAATTTGATTCCTAAGCAGCGGATTTTTCAATCATCCTTGAGCGGATGGGCGCCCTGCCAGTCGGCATCGCCCGGCTTCACTTCCGGTTTTTTGGGCTTGGGTTTCACTTCCGGTTTTTTGGGCTTGGGATGATCGATCGGTTCCTCGCGGTCCAGATCCTTGGCTTGCGGTTCGATGGGCAGGGCCGAGGTTAGTTCGAGGTGCTTGTCGTTGATGGGTTTTGGTGGGGTGACGGTCGGCTTTTTCACCTTTTGCTCGGGTTTGGGCTCGGCGATCGGCGCGGGTTCAGGGCTAGGGGCAGG
>JANMIM010000987.1:0-1856 GCA_031375795.1 Bacteroidota bacterium | reverse complement strand
GTGCCCGGGTCAATACCTGTGATGCCGCGACCGGCCCTGAGATGACCGTCTCGCAAGACATCAACGTGCTGAGTGGCGCCATCAATTTTGGTTATTCTTGGAATCCGTTGCGGCGCAAGACCATCTACCAGCGGTTTTTGCTGGACTTTGGACTGCGTGTGGGCTATCCTTTTTGGAGCAGCGCACCACCGCTGGGGGAGCGCGACTATTTTTCCGGTGTGGGATTCCGCTGGTTTCCGATTCGCGGCATCACCCTCGAACCGATCGCCGTTTTTCGATGGGAGCTGTTTCATGGACGGGATGGCTACAGCAAGGGCAAGACCGTGAGGCGGTACAAATAGCTGGCGTGGGTGCTTGGGAATCGCGCGGGAAATAAAATGCTGGACACCCATCGGATTTTTCAAGGCGGTAGACTGAAATTCAACGAGGCAAGAGTCGCACCGTTATTCCTGCTCCTCCTCCTCCTCTGGCTCATCCAAATTCAGTAGATGCAGCACCCGGTGAATTGCGGGCGCCAACAACACCGCCGCAGTCGTCAAGAAGGCAATTCCGCTGAAAAGCGCATAGAAGGACGCAAATATTTTGGCGCCGTTGGTCTCCATGGGGGTGACAGGCCCCATGCCGGTGAGGATCATGCTGGCGTTGTAGAAACCATCCACGAGGGACACGTGTGCAAAATGGCAATAACCCACGACGCCGATCATCAATGAAACCGCAATGATCAAGGTGGCATAGGCCAGAAATCGCAATTGCCGGTTGGCAAATTGGCGACGGCTGAGCAATGGCTGTCGGCGATGCTCAAATGGTCTCCCGATACCCGGCTTGGCGCGTTCTTTCATGGTTCAAAGATGAATGTTTTCTGGTTGATTTCCACCCCATCCATCCGCAATTGCAAGAGGTAGATGCCTGCGGAAATATCGCTTGTGGAAATGACTTGCGAAACCGAGCCATCCGTTCTTCCATTCCAATTCCCACAAGCTTGCCCTTGGGCGTTGATCAACCACAAGCTGTAGTCTCCCGCTGGTAATTGCTGCGCCTCGACACGCAATATTTTTGTCCCAGGGATCATGTGCACATGCATATTGTGGGTAGGCTTGTTGGCATCGTGCAGCCCGGCGGGTCCGATCACGACTTGTATCAACGAGGTGTCTGCAGCTGCATCCAGATGGCTGAATGCGCGTGCCGTGATGGTGCGCAATCCTAGGGTTTGCCACTGAATATCGACAGTATTTGAATTGGGATTGCTGGACACAATATTGCCGCCATTCACCGTCCAGCACCAATGGAAACCCGTCTGAAATGGCACGGAATAGGTCTCGATTGCATTCGGATAGGAGTAGCCGATGCCCGTGATGGGGCCGGTTTGCGGCTCCAAGAAATGCCACAAAAATTCTCGTATATCAACAAGGATTGGATCCCAATATTGCGTCGGTCCTCCTACAAAATTGTTGGCGACGACGGTTCCCCAGACGTTGTGGCCTTGGGCGGGAAAGGGCACAAATTCACTGTAGATCCCGAGGTGTTGCAAGCGCGGATGGATCAGAGAAGAACCATAGACCGCAGGCAAAGTGACCAATGCGGTAAATGGAAACCCGTAACCGTAAGGCACGACGGGATCGATGTCTCCGTGGAATGAAATCATGGGTGTGCTTTCATTGGCCGCGATCCAGGATGTGTCGCCCATCGCGCCCCAGGCGTTGATGAGGGCCTTGACTTTTGTGCTGTGGTTGTAAGTATTGCCGCTGCAAGTCTTGCAACCCAAATCTGGCGCAGGAAAGGGCAAGCCAGAGGCATAGCTGCTCGCGGGGCGCTCGGCCTCGCTCATGTATTGGCAGTGCATGGCAGAGATGCTGCCG
>JANMIM010001151.1:0-2873 GCA_031375795.1 Bacteroidota bacterium | reverse complement strand
TACTACTATTTCCACAACTGCCTCTATGAGACCGTGTGGAAAGACAACTGTCGCCGCATGAGCGACCGCATCCCCACGCTGGAGGTGCTCAACAAATACAACAAGGACTACCGCGTGATCGTCGTGGGCGATGCGAGCATGAGTCCGTATGAAATCACCTATCAGGGCGGCAGCGTCGAGCACTACAACGACGAGCCGGGCATCGTGTGGCTGCAGCGCCTGCGCCAGCAGTTTCCCCATATCGCGTGGCTCAATCCCGTGCCCAAGGATCACTGGGGCTACACGCAGTCGATCAAGATGTTGGAGCAGATTTTTGAAGACAAGATGTTTCCGCTCACGATCGCGGGGTTGGGGGAGGCGATGAAGATTTTGAAGCGAAAGACGGTTTAGGGAGTAGGTAACAGGGAATAGGTAGCAGGGAATGCGAAACCTACTACCTGCTACCTCTTTCAAACGACCTCCTACCTCCGTCCTCAAAGAATTGGATAACATTAGTAGCTTTGGAGAATGAAGAATTCGGCAATGATTTGGGCGGCTGTGTTTGGTTTCCTGGGTGTGGCCTTGGGGGCATTTGGGGCGCATGCGCTGGAGGTTATCCTTACGCAAAATGAGCGTGTGGATACTTGGCATACCGCTGTGTTGTACCAGTTTGTCCATGTCGGCTTCTTGCTCGTCTTGGGCATATTGCGCCGTTCGCCAGAAAATGGGAACCTGCTCAAATGGGCCACGGGCATGGCGGTGGCTGGGATTTTGATCTTTTCGGGCTCTTTGTATGCCCTGAGCCTCTCCAACATCAAAAAATTGGGGGCGATCACGCCCATCGGCGGCCTTTGTTTTCTCATTGCCTGGGCCATTCTCCTACTCTATTCGTTTCAAAAAAATAGTTCGAACAATGACACCATTTGAAAGCCTGAGCGCGAAGCTCGCAGATACCAAGCACCTCTACTCGGCGCTGAGCCTCTTGTCTTGGGACCAGGAGGTGATGATGCCCGCCGGCGCCACCGAATTGCGGTCGCAAACGATCGCCAGCCTGTCCGGACTCTACCATGAAAAGATGATCGGCCCCGTGGCAGATGCCCTCAAGGCCTTGGAGGATGCCGGCCTCGACAAGCTCGATGGCTTCCAATCCAGGAACCACAAGGTGCTGCGCCGCGAGATCGACCGCATGATCAAGCTCCCCAACGACTTGGTGATCGAGAGCAGCCGCGTGAAATCAATGGCCCTGAGCGCATGGGTGCAGGCCCGCAAAGACAGCAATTTCTCTGTTTTTGCCCCGCTCCTCAGCGAAATCGTGCGCCTGAAGCGCCTGGAAGCGGATTGTTACGGCTACCGGGAGCATCCCTACGACAGCCTGCTGGAGTCCTACGAGCCGGGCATGACTGCGTCACGCCTCAAGGCGATCTTTGAGCCGTTCAAGCTCGAGCTGGGCGGATTGTTGCCGCAGATCTCGGCGATGCCGCAGATCGACGACACTTGGCTGCGGCAGGCGATTCCTGCCGAGAAGCAGCTGGCATGGAGCACCCAAGTGCTTGCTGCAATGGGCTACGACTTCAACTGCGGGCGGCAGGACCTCAGTGCACACCCCTTCACGATGGACCTCACGCCGCAAGACGTGCGCATCACGACGATGGTGCAGCAAGACGACATTCGGGAAATGCTGTATTCCAGCATCCACGAGGGTGGGCATGCCTTGTATGAGCAGGCGCTGCCAGTCGCGCATTTTGGTTTGCCAGCGGCCGAGGCTTGTTCGTTGGGGATCCACGAGTCCCAAAGTCGGCTCTGGGAGAATAACATCGGGCGCAGCATGGCATTTTGGGAGCATTTTTTCCCCAGCTTCCGCGAGCTATTCCCCGACAAACTCAAAGGAAAGGGGCCCGAGGATGTCTTCAAGGCCGTGAACAAGGTGCAGCCGGGCTTCATCCGCATCAGCGCCGACGAGCTGACCTACCATTTCCATGTGGCATTGCGTTTTGAGATCGAATTGGCCTTGGTTTCGGGTGAAATCGAGGTGGCCGACCTGCCGAAGATGTGGAATGAAAAGGTGAAAAAATACCTGGGCTTGGATGTGAAAAACGACGCCGAAGGTGTGCTCCAAGACATCCATTGGTCGCATGGGAGCATTGGGTATTTCCCGACGTACTCGCTCGGCAGCTTTTATGCCGCGCAGCTCATGGACACTGCCGAGCAACGTATTCCTGGCCTACAAGGGCAGTTTGCCCGTGGAGAATTTGGCCCCGTCAAAACTTGGCTCAACCAGGAAATCCATGCGCATGGCAAGCAGTATGACAGTGAGCAGCTCTGTACGCTCGCGACGGGCAAGCCGCTGGATGTGAGTCATTTTGTGCGCTATGCCAAGGCGAAGTTTGGGGCGGTTTATGGGGGGAGGATTTCGTGAAAGTGGGTTGAGAGTTCAGAGTTCAGAGTTCAGAGTTCAGAGTTCAGAGTTTGTTTGGCTTTGCGAACCGGCGCCTGTCCCGATCAGAGATCGGGGCGTTCTTTGCGGTTTTTTTTCAGATGATCGGGTTGAAGTTGAAACTCCCTATATTTTCAATATTTGTTGAGTGCTGCCTGGTGAATTCAATATTCCTCCTTCTCCCCAAACGGAAATCCTAGGACATACAACTTCTCCTCGGCTCTCGTGATCGCGGTGTAGGCCCAGCGCATGTAGTCGTGCATGCTCATGCCTTTGTACATGGGCTCGAAGGCGATGATGACGTTGCGCCATTGGCCGCCTTGGGCTTTGTGACCGGTCACGGCGTAGCCATATTTGATTTGCAAGGCGTTGATATAGGGGTCTTTGCGCATCGCTTCCGCACCGCGTGTCTTGGGCATCGTCTGGTATTCCTCGCGGCGGATGCGCGACACCTGCTGCA
>JANMIM010000980.1:0-3640 GCA_031375795.1 Bacteroidota bacterium | reverse complement strand
GGTCTATCGGCTGCCAAATGGGTTTCTCGGGCGACGGGCTCACAGCCTTCATCGACATCGCTGCCGCCTCAGGGATGCAGACCTTGCCTCCACAGGAACGCAATCCACTCAAGACCAGCACCATCGGCACCGGCGAATTGATCGCCATCGCCCTCAACCGCCGCTGCAAGCGCATCGTGCTTGGCCTCGGCGGGTCGGCGACCATCGATTGCGGCATGGGCATCGCCCACGCCCTCGGCGTCGTCTTCTCCAACGATACATTCACCCGCATTTCCCCCTTTGGCGGCAACCTCAAGCGCGCGGAGTTCATCAACCTACAATCGCTGAACCCCGCCCTCAAGCGCACCGAACTTCTGCTGCTCGCCGACGTGGACAATCCCTTGCTCGGCGAGGAGGGTACCATGATGTTTGCCGCGCAAAAGGGTCTCGCCACAGACGACCGGCCGACCATGGTGGCTGCGCTGAAGCACTTCGACCACTTGATCGAGGCGCAATTTGGGCTCGGGGCCAAGATGCCGGGCATGGGAGCCGGCGGCGGGGCGGCGGTGTGCTGCGTGGCGATGCTCGGCGCCAAGCTCACCAAAGGCGCCGAATTTGTGCTGGAAGTGCTGAACATGCCGCAGGCGATCGCCGACGCCGACCTCGTCCTCACAGGCGAGGGCCATCTGGACGCCCAGAGCCTGCACGGCAAGGCGACCGTGGCGCTCGCGCGGCTCGCGCAGGTGCAAGGCAAGCATGTGGCGGCCATCTGCGGGCAGGTCTCGCTCGATCCCATGGCCCTGCGCGGTGTCGGCATCGACATCGCGGCAGCGCTACACGACTCCGGCGCGGACACCGCGTCTGTCGGCAGGGATGCCTACCGAGACCTCGTGACCCGCACGCGCGAGGTCTTGGAAGAATTGGCGCCCAAGCTAGGGAATTGAGGCTTATTGGGTCGGCAGGTCGGGGAAATTGCTGCGGATGCAGAGGGAGAATTTGGATTTTGGAGTGGCGGCGCGTGCTATGATTTTTTTGCTTTCCTGGACCAATGCCTTGATCTCCTCCGTTGGAAAACCCTTGAAAAGGTGGGAGGCGCATGCCAATTGCACGCCGTCATTTTCATCGATCTGGCAGAGCAGCAGATTTTTCCGAATCTCTTGCAAGTACATTTCTCGCGCGGCGATCATTCGGTTCAGTTGGAGCGTGCGGATCGTGTATTTCCCGCGCGCATTGTCGTCGGTTGCGACCGCCTCTCCCATCACAAAATGAATCATCGTGGATGGATCCTCCTTGACTGGGTCGATCAACAATGGGCGCTCATCTGCGATGCGATGTTCTTGCGAATGGTCTTGAACACGGTTCGCTTCCAGTTCCAAGGCAAAGTGATTGCGCTTGTACTTCTGGTTGCAATCTGAACAAGACAGCAACAAATTTTGCCATTCATAGGCCAGCCAATAATAGCCGGGGTAGCTCACATTTTCAAAGGGACTGCGCTTCACGGCCGATTTGGGGCGATAATGCTCGACATCTCCAGAACGGACGTCGAGAAAAGATGCTTCGCAGAAACAACATTTGTGATGCTGATCTGTCCGCAATTGCGCCACCACATCTGCATGTGCATAAATCTCTCGCCGGAAATGGAACCTCCGAACTTCCTTATTGGGCTTTCCAATGCTGGATTTATGAGCTTGTGGATCAGATTCAAAGGTGGATTGGAGGGCTTGGCGCGCGGATTGACCTTGGTTTCTGAGAACCTCTGGCACATCCAAGGATTTCTCAATGCGTGTCATACAGCCTTGCCAGCCTTGAATGCCGCCAACTTGTCCGCGAAATCTTGGAGCACATCAATGGCATCCATTTGCACCGGCCCTTCCCCAATCGGCATGGCATCGATTTCTACATTGAGTTGATCGAGTTCCTTGCGTTCCTTCACCGTGAGCTTGTCGGCCTTTTTCAGAAGTGTCCTGCGCCGCTTCATTTTCACTTCGATATGATGCGGCCGCGCCTCCGTCAACCCAAACAAATCACTCGTCAGCACCTGATCGATCCGCCAACTGCGCACGATGGCGGGATCGTTGTACACCACGACTTCATCGCCCTCGCGCTTCAAGACCACGATGTTTGCATCCAATGCAGCCTGTGCGATCAGGGGTGAATGCGCCGTCACGATGAATTGCGTCTTGGGAAACAAGTCCGTGAGTTGCTGGATGATCTCGCGCTGCCAAGCTGGATGCATGTGCAAGTCGATCTCGTCGATGATCAAGATCGCAGGCTCGGCAAATGGATTCTCACTCTTCTCGTGGAAGTAGATCATCTTGGTCGCAAAGTCGATGAGCCAAGCGATGGTGGTTTTATAGCCAAGGCTGAGCTCGTTCATCGGGACCCAGCCGTAGGGGGTTTCGACTTGGACTTGCCATTCGAGCCGATCGATTTCTTTTACGCGGATATCCTTTACCCCGCTTGGTAAAACGCGCAGCAGCAATTCCTTGACGTTCTTGATTTGCTGACTTTCAACCTGGTCTGAGGATGTATCACTCAACGCAAGTTTCAATAGATATTCTTCTGAATTTTGAATCAAGGCCTCATCATCAAACAAAGTTCGACTTACATCCTCAGCAATTTTGTCGCTGATTGATTTTCTGGCCATCCTGCGACTTGCGCCATAACCTATGCAAATCGGTCTATGAAACTCACTGCTAGGATAGCTATCGTATTCAAAATTACTCGCCCTGAAAGATTCCGGGTCGTGTGCAAAAGGCTCCCCGGTTGCGCGCAATTCAGTTGTATTACCGCTGCATGTGAACCTAATCTTCGAATCACAAATCTGGAGACCAATTTCAAAGTTCTCTGATTGGGAGGGGCGATCAAAATTTACGTAGCCAATCCATTTAACGAAGCTTAGTTCTAGGTGATGCGCTTGCATAGCATAGTTTCTTGGCAACGGCAACATCGCCACCAAACTCCTCAAAACCGTCGTCTTCCCAGCCCCATTGTCCCCCAAGATCACTGTCCACTGCGCGATTTTGTCTTTGCCTTGCGTGAAATCGATCGTTTGGCGCTTGCCGAAGCACTTTACATTTTCGAGGGAGAGGCTTTTGATGTAGAGCATGCTGCGAATTCGGGTCTTTCGTCCAAAGATAAGGCATTGCTGGGATTTTTTGAAGTGCAGGCTGCTGGCGATTCCCCAAATCCTGAAACTTCCTCCCACCAACCCCGTACAAAAATAAACTTTCAATAGTTTTTGAAAGTAGAATAATATTCTTATATTTGCCTCATGGAATTGGAAGCCGCTAGAGAAAAATTTGTGCAGAGCTGGGGTTCGCTGGCCTCGTCTTGGGGCATCAATCGCACCATGGCGCAGATTCACTCGCTCTTGCTCATCTCCAAAAAATCCCTCTCGGCCGAGGATGTCATGGCCTCCCTCCAAATCTCCCGCGGCAACGCCAACATGAACCTGCGTGCCCTCATCGACTGGGGACTCGTGCGCCGCGAACTGCGCTCGGGCGAACGCAAGGAGTTTTTTGTCGCCGAAAAAGACATCTGGGAGATCGCCCGCCGGGTGACCGCCGAGCGCAAAAAACGCGAATTGGAGCCGATCATCCGCGTTTTGGAGGAGGTGAGCCAGGTCAAGGGCCCCAAGGACGACGAGGACATCGCCGAA
>JANMIM010000972.1:0-6894 GCA_031375795.1 Bacteroidota bacterium | reverse complement strand
TTATGCTTCGCAATATGCTGCACGATTGCCGCTGACCTATCGGCGCAATCTGTCGTCACCGGCCCCTTCCGAAAGCGCAATATCGAGCTCCCTGACACGGGCGATGTACGCGTGGTTGCCGATCCCCCCGATGCCGACCGCTACCTTTGGAGCATGGGTTGGCAGACGCCGGTGGTCTTTGTAAAGGACACTGGGTGGGTTTGGGTGGAATCGGGCGCGGCGGGTGGCCTGCGGCGCGACAGCATCCATTTTTACCGTTGCGTGACCATTCCGAATACCATTAGGTTCAACCGAGAGCGCGTAGACGGCTGCCTGCGCGTGTCGATGGGCTGTGAATTCAAGAGATTTGAATTCAAATTGTTCAATCGCTGGGGTGTCGAAACACTCTCGCTCACGGATCCCAAAATCTGCTGGGACGGCAAGAACAAGGGCAATGATGTACCTGAGGGCACTTATTATTATCATTTGGAATGGCTGACGAAGCAAGGTGATGACCGTAGCATGACCGGTTATATTACGGTCCTGAGATGACGCTGATCCCATGAATATAAATGCAAAGTGGTTTATTTTGTGCTTGGGGTCTCTGGCAAATTTGGCACCTGTTCGTCGGCCCTCCCTCCCGAGGCGGCCACGGCCCCAAAATTCGGCTGGGGGCCTACCTACGAGCATTTTGACTCAAGATGCGGCGCAGCAAATGGGGCACCATCACGATTGTAATGTGATCGGATGATCGCCTTACAATTCGCCTGATCCTCCATTCACATCCTCCCCGGCCAACTGGAATTTCTGGCTAAACACGCAGGCAAAGCTGAAACCCGCGGATTGCCAGAACCAAACGCTGGTGAAAAAGAATCCCACCCCGAGAAAGAGCAATCCAGAAAACGACAGCAGCATCCCACCGAGCACGATGCCCCAAGCCTTCCAATAGGCCGCACCACCCTCGATGACCCGCCGCATGGCCCGCATCGGGTCAAAAATCTCGCGTGGGTCCAGCTTTTTGCAATAGTGGCTCATGTAGCCGGGCACGGCCACCGTCGCCGGAATCCACAAAACGACCGACAAAACGAACAGCCAAGTGCTGTCATATTGCCGGGCGAGGTAACCGCAAATCACGGAGGGCGCATGGTACTCCACCATCCCAAGAAAGGTGAGGAAACCATGCTTGAAAAGCTGCCCGTAATTCACCCAAGCCGGCCATGCACTGCGGCCATTTTGCATATTGTGCACCATCATGATGCGGTGCCCCATGTTCAGGATCCAACCCAATGGCGGACAAAACAGCAGCCAAAGCGCCCCGATGAGCACTTCCTTTCGGGCAATCGGCGATTGGACCGGGAAACGGAGGGAGCTTCGGAAACCCTGCGGTGACAGCAGGTCGATCGGTAAATCAGAGGATCGATGGGAATTGCGCATGATAAAAAGGACCTTGAGACAAATTCGAAGGTACACATTTTCCCTTCAATTCGATTTTCAAAGATTGAATGACAACTGCTTGCACCGAACGGTCCGGGGCGAGTGTTGCTGGCAAATACCAAAGAAATTCATTTTTTTTCAGTTTTCCATCAACGCGGAAACTGCTGGCCACCACCGATGTTCCGCATTTCTTCCTCGGGCACTGGGCAAGGCTCTGGAATCTGGAATCTTCCGAATCGTTGCGAATGGGTTTTCATCGCATGTTTATTCATCGCCATCGTTTTCAAAGATAGGCATTACCGGCCCCATGATGGGTTCAGGTTCAAGCTCAGGCTCAGTTGTAGGAGCGAAAATTTCACGGGGAGGCTCGATCGTTTCTTCCCACATCACTGCGCCACCCAAGTGTCCCTCAACGTGTATGACGTCAAACTCTACAACAAGTTGAATGTTTTGGGCATCGCGTAGGCGCATCGTGCGCTTGGCACTGTGATGTTTCAGTTTCTCATCCGTGTCGGCGTAGCGGGCGTTGTTGGCGCCGATGACGAGGCCCACCACATCCTCGGGCAGCACCTTGCCTTCGAGGTCGATCTCAAAAAGACCGTTGCGCGTGGTCGTTTTGGCCACCAGTTTTTGCTTGGAAAAAATCGAGATGTCGAGCGTCACGTCCATGTCGGTGCTGTCTTGGTTCAGGATCACGCCCGTGACCATCGTGTTCTTCCCTGGCGGCTTGGCACTTCTGGAGAGTGGCGTTCCGGTGGGGTCGCCATCGGCAGGAAGCACGGTTTCCATGCCGGGCTTGGTCTTGGAGATGGCGGCCTGGGAATAGTGTGTGAGCAACAGCAGGCTTGCAGTTGCGGCGAGGTGCTTGAGGTAGCCGGGCTTCGGGAGCGGTTGCGGCAACCGGATCGTAGCGACCGTCTGCCGGGGCCTGCGGATGACCATGCTGCCGCAAAGGGAGCCACCTTGCGCAGCAAAAAGCGCCTTGATCTCGGCCTCGTTCATGCCGACGAGGTTGTACACGACCTTGTTGCACTGACTGCAAAACTTGTTGCGGTCGCCCGACGGCGTGAAGGCCTCCTGCCCAACCGTGCATGGCGAGCTCAGGACGAGCCTGCCCGAAGGATAGTTCTTGAAATGCAGCTGATCTTCCATTGTTCTCATTCTTACCCTTGCGTTGACTGGAGGTGTGGCAATGCTTGAAATTCCACAGGCCCCGATTCTTCAGTTCTCCATGCCTTCCTCCCACATGACATCGCCCAGCATCGGGGCCATCTCCGGGAATTGATAATCCACCGGGAGCGTGAGGTTTTGGCTGGCCCCGAGGACTTGCGTCATTTGCAGGGCACCGTGTACCTGCTTCTTGCGCGTGTGGGGATCCGATGCGGAATTGGCGCGGATCACCAGACCGATCGTCGTGCCGGGATCGACCTTGCCGGCAAGGTCCAGCTTGAGCAGCCCGTAGTGGGCGATTGTCTGGGCGACCTTTACGCCTTTGGCGTAAATGGCGACCTCAAAATCAAGCGGGATCACGAGGCTGTCTCGGTTGGTGATCACTGCCGAGACCAAGGTGTTGCCGCCGCCGTCTGGCAATGCGGGTTGCGCCAGCGGCCTAGCGATGACGTGTTCCATTTGCTGCTGACTCGTTTTTTGGGGATGCCCAGTGGAGGCAGCTTGCAGGGGAATCTGATGGAGCAGCAAAATACTGGCTGCAACAGCCAAGTGTTTGAAATAGGCCGGCTTGGACAATGGATGCACAAGGCGAATGTCTGGGCCTGGCCTGTTTTGCACGGGCAAAAACATCCCACAAAGTCGGCCGCCATGCGCTTGAAACAGCGCTTTGATTTCCGCTTCGTTCTTGCCGATGAGGTTATGCACCACCTTGTCGCATTGGCTGCAGAAGCGATTGCCGTCGGCGAGCGCGTCCATCGTTTCGGGCGACACACTGCATGGCGTGCGCAAGACCGCCCGTCCGCTGGGAAACACCATTGATTCGTTTTGTGCCACCTTTTTCATCGTATTTTTCTGATCGGCATTCCAAATGGTGACCTGGGGTCATCGGGCCGGAATCTCTGAATAGGGCCCCACAACAGGCTGATCACCAATATAGTCAAATTTTACTTCCAGCTTCAGGTTTTGTGATTTTTGCAGGGTTTGGGTGCTCGATGCCTCCCCATATTGCCGCGCCCGATCCGCATCTCCCAGATCGAATGCTTGTTCGCGCAAGACCACGTTGATGACTTCGCTGGAGGCTGCTTTTCCCTTCAATTCGCAGGAAAACAAGCCTTCACTGGTCTTGACCTCCGCGAGTTTGCGCTTGCCAGCGTAGATGCGCAGCACGAGCGGATCGTTGGGGACTCGGCCATTTTGGTCGGTGACGACGCCGGTGACCAAGGTGTTCCCGTTCATCGTGCCTTGTGCAACCGCATTCGTCACCAAGCAGAGGCAAGCAAACAATATCGCAAAGGTTGAGGGGCGCATCATGGCAATAGCATTGATCATTCTCAAGAAACTGGAGGCTGAATCAATAACGTCAAATCCCTCGCACAAATTGTTGCTGCAAAAAATAATTCTTGCGCCTTCAGCTCAATTTCGGATAAGCGGCGGATGTAGGGGCTCCATCGCGCGAAACTTCGGATTGGCACTTTCATCCTCTTTCAACGCAGGGTCGTACCAGAAAGCAATCGAAAGCGAAACATTTTGTGCATTTCCAGCCAACAAACGCTGCCGGAGCTCGCCGTACCGGCGCCTTCCGAGACGATCCTCGACGTCTTGGGAGGCGATCAGCAATGTGACCGAGTCGGTGGCTGCAGAATATTGAGTCAGGTCCAGGCTAAACAATCCACGATGGCTTTTCATTCGCAGCGTGTCCCCTAGCTTGGTCAGTACAACAATCAATATGTCATCGTCAATGTTGTCGGACCAAGCCTTGTCGAGCACAACACCTGTAAGCAGAAGTGGTCTCGGCCCGACGACTGGATTTTGTCCATGCAAACTGAGCATGCAAAAAATGCCAACGAAGGGTACAATCAGGTGCCGAAATCGCAATCCAAGAAAATAGGGTGATGTCTTAGCAACCATTTCTTTCCAATGATTTGCTTGAACAACGCATCCACCCTCAAAAATATTTTGCCCAACAGCGGAAATCCCCACCGATGCTGACCAAGACCTCCACAAATGGCCTTTGATCAGGTCGCTTCTGCCTCGCGCCACCACATCTCCACGACCACGCGCACCCACAGGACAGTACACGGCAGCGCCTTGAGGCTATACGCGCTCCCGATCTCGTTTTTCATCCAGCGGGGCACCAAGTCTGAAAATAGCACCGATACCACCAGCAACGCAAACAACAGCAGCAATCGGTCGCCCCAGCCTCGTGCATCTGAGAAATACCACAACGCGATGCCCGCCATGGCGATCACATAGGTCTGCGACTCGGCCTTGTGGTTAAATATCACGACCCAGATCAATATTGAAGCCAAGAGCAATTTCCTGAACCAAAGGGATTTCCACTTATTCAGCTGAACCAATGGCGCAAGCAGGCAGGCCAAACTCACTACCAAAAACACCTGCTTGGGTGGATCCCAGGCAGTGAGCGATTCGATCAAGCTGTAGAGCGACATGCCGTCATACTTCGCATAGTCACCGAGCACCTGCCCAAACCAGTGACCATAGATGCCCGAGAGTTCGGCCGGACTGATCACGAGCAGCGGCAGCAGGGCGAGCAACAGGCTCCAACCCAGGCTGTAGAGCGCCAGCTTCCATTTTTGCGGATAAAAAAGGAACAACAGCATGGCCCCAAAGCCAAAGATCTTGATGAAACCCGTGAGCACGATCAGCAGCGTGGCCGGCAGGGGCTTGTCCTTTTCCAGCAAAGCCAAGGCCCCGATCAACATCATCGCAATCAGCGCATTGGTTTGCTGACCCTGCACAGCGACCAACCATTCCATCCCCATGAACAGGAAAAAAAGTAAGCGCTGCGGCGGCGCCACACCGGGCAATGCACGGACCACAAAATAGCTCACGATCCCCGACAACAACATCCACAACACCAATCCCAACCAATCGGGCAGGTACGCAAAAAGCCCAAAGAACAAGGCGAAGGCCGGACTGTACTTGAAGGTGAAGCAATGCTCGGTCAAATGGTCGCTGTAGAGGTCCTGATCGCTGAGCAGGTGGAAATGCGCGAACTTGAAGACTTGGTAATTGCTGTATTGCCGACAACTCTCCCCCTTGTAGTTCACGGAGTTGTAGTACGATTGCAGGCCCAGCAAGATGGGCAGCAATGTGAGCAATAGCAGCAAGGTGGCCTTGCTGGCGGCAATTCTTAACGCGATATTTTTTGCCCTGTCCAAAATCGATCCTGAGGCTGCAATCTGCAACGATTTTCATTAAATTAGACCATTGCAATGCAGAAGTCCAAGATGACAACCCCAACACACGATTTTTTTGTTTCATATTTCCCAGACAAGCCCACCAAGCAGATGGCGCTGGACATTCAGTATTACCTGATATACTCCCTCTATCAGCGGGTAAGCATCAAGGCCAACCCCAATGGACAGAACCCCTCGATGCGACCCAACTCTGAGATCCTCTCTAGGCTGCCATTTGTAGCTTTTCTCATCGGTCCGCACTTTCTCACCTCGCGCATTTGCATGGAGGAGCTTGCCATCGTGGCGATGGACCCCAACTTTAGGAACCGCTCCATGGTGGTCGTCATGCCACGGTTTCAGTTTAGGCGGGCTGCTGTGGTGAAGGTGAAGGCGCATTGGGAGAACGAGTTGCGCGAATTGAAAGCCACCATCGCTGAATTGAGTGCACAGGGCATCGAAATCAAAGAGTCGCAGGCCGAATTGGAAAAGGTCGAATTTATCTTGGCCAATGCACCACGCGCACTTGGCAATCTAATGCCTCACCGAGTGGTCCACCTCGGCAAGCCCGATGCCCGCAAGATCACACACCTTGTAGCCCATTGGATTCATTCCAAAAATCCGCAGCCACAACGGAAAAAAACAATCGAGCGACAGCTTCCAAAGCCATTGCTAGGGCCAGCAGAAGGCGGGAAATTCCCTTTTCAACTGCAAAAACTCATCGATGACATGGTCCCAGTGACGGGCGGCACCTTCATGATGGGCGACAGCTCGCAACCAAAATATACCTTTCTCAAGCTCCACGAGGTCCGCTTGCCCGAATTCAAGATCGGGCGTTACCCCGTGACGCAGTTGCAATGGGAGGCAGTAATGAATTTTAACCCAGGCTGGTACATCGATGATCGTAACCGACCGGTGGTGAATGTGAGCTGGCACGATTGCCAGCATTTCATTCAGTGCCTGAATACGCTTCTCGGGACACAATTTCGCCTACCGACTGAGGCTGAGTGGGAATTTGCAGCCCGAGGTGGCAACCTATCAAAAGGAAATCGCTATGCTGGGTCGAGCGACCCGCTCCGGGTCGCTTGGTACCGCGCAAACTCCAAAAGGATGC
>JANMIM010000939.1:0-1915 GCA_031375795.1 Bacteroidota bacterium | reverse complement strand
TCCGTCGAGGCGGCAGGAACGCCAATCTGGAAGCACTCTCCCACGCAAAAGGCCACATCCAAGGGCGCATCATGCATAAAGGGTTGCTCCACGCTGATGCCCACGGTGTCGCGGATGGTTCCGCAAGGGCCGACAACGACATTGTCCGTCACGCTCACAGTCGCAATCCCACCTACCACGGGCCATGCATGGGGCTGCGCGACTTGCAAGCCGTTCAAGTTTGCTCCTGTCCAATTGTAAGTGAATCCCGAACTCGCAACTCCCAATGCCACCGTGTCCCCAATGCAAATCACCATGTCAGGCCCAGCAGGATTTTGCGGCAACACGGACGGGTCATAGACGGTCACCGCTACTGTGTCGCGATCCGTCTGGCAGGAGCCGACGACCTCCGGGCGGTAGGCCGTCAGGATGTACTGTTGCGAAGTGTTCAGCGATGCAGTCGGATTGGAAACCAATGGATCATTCAATCCAATGGCAGGTGACCAAGCATAAGCCCAAGCCCCGCCCGAGCTATCTGCCATCCCAAGCTGTAAAGGCACACCCGCGCAAACCACGGTGTCATTCCCTGCATAAGCAACGGGCCTTTGCAGCAACGGCGACACAATCGTAACCCTCACCGAGTCGATGGTATTGTCGCAGGAGCTATGCACCGTGGTATCGACAACCATGAGGTGATAGGTGGTACTCGTGCTAGGCGATGCCCAAGGCTGTGCTGCGGTTGGATCGCTCAGGCCCGTCGCGGGCCACCACTGAAAAGTGAGGGTGCCGCTCGTATCTGGTGCGCCAAGCTGCACCGAGTCGTTTTTGCAAAGCAGGATGTCGGGGCCACAAGCCGCGACTTGATCGACGAGTGGCTTCATGCGGTAGTTGGGGATGTTGGGGAGGCCGTAATTGGTCTTGCCGGGCTTCACGACTAATCCATGTGGATCAAAATTACATGCTAGGCCGATGGAATCGGGGGAATTGATTACCATGAGGGTGTCCCTCACCTCATCGTAAAGGTCGTCAATAGCCTGGGTCACATAAATTTTCCCATCCGGCCCCAACTTGTATTGGCCCACCGATCTCCTGCAACTATCGCAATCCCTTGTGCGCCAAATTTCCCGCTCAGTTGCAAGAATGTCACTGGAATCCAGTTCGTATTGATACATTCTGCTTTCCACTCCATCCCAATCCGGCCCCCAATAACCGCTTGAGGAATACAACAACTTGCCTGAAGGCGAGAAACAAACCCCGTAATATTCATTGGAATCAAGCGCGGGTTTCAAAATGGTATTTAACAAGGAGAGATCGCCAGAACATCGGTCAAACGAATAATATTCCAATCGACCACGCTCCGACGAAACTGCCATCCGATCCCCCTCGGAATTGAATACGAGCTGACCACAATAGTTCACAAACAATGGAGGGTGTACCCCCCCAATCGTTTGAAATGACTTCGAGATTGCTCCATTTTGGTCGATATGCCACTTTACAAACCTGTCCGTCCAAGTTTTGTGTGACAAAATCCACCAGCCTTCATTGGTTGCGTCATGGATAGCCGCGAAATGCTCTGTAAGGGAGTCGCCAAGGAGGGTATTGCTTGATTCCACGTAGCCTTGTCCACCATTTGATTTGAGGTTGATTCGTGCATAGTACATGGCATTGTGACCTGGAGACGTTGGACTACCGCTAAATGCACAGAATAAAATAATCGAATCATTGATTGGGAGAAGTAGGCTATTATTGAGCAGAATATCATTGTTTAAGTACCCAGTATTGGGGATTACCCAATTTTGAAATGTAGCTTTTGTAGAATCAAACAACTCCCATCCATTTGTGTACAGCAGAAGCCGACCGTTACTTGTACACAAAGAGCTTGATCCTTCTCGCGATGCCATGTGCGAATTTGTCCCGAGAATTGGTGGGCCTTGCG
>JANMIM010000926.1:0-2072 GCA_031375795.1 Bacteroidota bacterium | reverse complement strand
GAAGCCGGGCGCTTGGATTCCCTGCACTTGGACAGGGCCGCCATCACGCCCTTGAAGACAGTACACTTCGAGACGGCGCTCATGAAGGAAAGCCTCGGCAAGATGATCGGCGGATTCCTGCCCTACATTTTCATCATCTTTTGTTACATGGGCTGCATGTTTCCGGCGATCGACCTGTTTACGGGTGAAAAAGAGCGCGGCAGCATCGAGACGCTGCTGAGCGCACCCGTGGAGCGCTGGAAGATCCTCGTCGGCAAGATGATGGTGATCGTTCTGGCTGGCATCACCACGGCCATCTTGTCGCTCACAGGCCTGTTCATCAGCCTCAAGCTCGTCGCCGACATCCCTGCCGAGATGATGGCGATGGCACTCGACATCCTCTCCCCGCAATTCATCATCGCCCTCATCGGCATGTTGTTGCCACTCGTCGTTTTCTTTGCCGGATTCATGATCCCCGCGACGGTGTATGCCAAGTCTTTCAAGGAGGCTTCGAGCATCCTGCAGCCCATGAATTTCCTGGTGATCACCCCGGCGGTCATCGGCATGATGCCCGGCATCGAGCTCAATACCCTCACGGCCCTGATCCCTGTGTTGAATGTCGTGCTCACCACCAAGGAACTGATCGCGGGTACCTTGTCGTGGGGAACCTATGCCCTGGTCTTGGCCTCGCTGCTCCTGCTTGCGTCGGTGGCGGTGGCATTCAGCTTCAAGCGTTTTGGGAATGAGAAAAATGTCTTGCGGAATTGATCTTCTTGTTGGCTGTCGCGGGGGGTTGAGTCCTGCAGCGAAATCAGCAGCTAATTGAGTAGCCATGGCCGCCGTAATCGCGTGGCGGCCGAAATTGAGTAGCCCCTGGAATTTGCCTTGGGCAGATGCTCCTTGCAAATGCTGGCTCCTCAATTTCAGAATGCAGTTGTTTCAAACCGCCGGCTAGTGAATTGCCTCGGCCTTCAGGCCGGGGATTAGGGGTGTGTGAGCCTGCAGTTGAAGCAGCACGAAATTGAGTAGCCGTGGCCGCCGCGATCGCGTGGCGGCTGAAATTGAGTAGCCTCTGGAATTTGCCTTGGGCAGATGCTCCTTGCAAATGCTGGCTCCTCAATTTCAGAATGCAGTTGTTTCAAACCGCCGGCTACTGAATTGCCTCGGCCTTCAGGCCGGGTGGCTGGGGGGGCTGACAAATCCTCGCCGATGAGGTGAAACGTGTGCGTATGCAAGCATATTGGCCATCGATTGCGAAGCAAGTGCCCATGATTCGTACACTGCTTCCGCACAGTTTCATGACAATTCCTACACCAATATGATCTTTCTCAGCTCCTACAAATTTCGTTCCTCCAAAATGGGCGTTGACCAGCTAATTCCGTCGTTTCATCAGGCATTTTGTGAATGAGGCAAAAAGAAATCGCTTTGAAATTTGATGCGAGTTCACTACATTCACATTTGAAACCTACGGGTTCTAAGGGATTAAAGGTAATCGTGTTTTTTTTTCAAGCGTTTCTTGGTCGGTGGTGCGTTTCGTGCCTTCGGTTGGAGGAATGAGCTCTTCGTTTGGCTTGCAGCTTGCAAGCCAGCGTAACCTTTATGTCTAAAAGCTATGTTTACCACAATGATGATCGGCAACGATCCACGCTCCTGTGATACCATCCGTGGCACCATCGAGCAATTCTGCCAAGGCATCGAGTTTCAAGGAATGGCTCCCGATCCCATCAGCGCACCGACCAGGGGAAGCAGCGTGCCGGATCTTATTTTTTGGGATGCGCAGGCAAACCTTGCCGCCCGACATGTCGCCGCAGATTCGTTTCCCAGCGGGGTGATCAATGTGCTCTTGCTCGATCAGCCCCTGCCAGCGCGGCCTACCGGCACGCGCTCCACCTGGGCCTCGGTACAAACCTGCCTCTACAAGCCGCTGCAGGTCTCCGAACTGCTGATCACCCTGAGCAATGGCCGGAGCATGGTGGAATTGCGCCGCGCATTCCAAAACCAGCAAGAGATCCTGGAACGCATCATGGACCGCCAAAACAATCCCTCGATGGTCGGCATTCCCACCGACGACGGCATGGAGTTCCTGGCTGCCA
>JANMIM010000920.1:0-6580 GCA_031375795.1 Bacteroidota bacterium | reverse complement strand
CAGCGATTCAGCAAGTAAAAAATCGAACTCATAACTCCTTGGTTTTGTGATGCTTTGAAAACTTGCTGAAAAATATTTTTCAAGCTAACTTCGTTTTCGGGGAAGCCGGTGGCGTGCGCCACCTTCGGGTGGGGCCTCCATGTTCTTCTTCCCATATTTTTTTAGAAGGCGGGGTGTTCATTGGAGATGTTTCCCCGCCTTTTCCTTGTCATAAATTTAGGCATAATATTTAATATAACAATCTGTATATCAATATTTTGTAAAATTTTTCGCACTCCCTTCCTGGGAAGAAGGATACATGAAACACAGCAAACGGGAGCCTCGGTGCCAAGGGCACTGGGCAGGCTTCTCACCCGTCAGATCGTGATGGTGATGCGCCAGCATTTCCCCGACCTGCTGCCTTGGCTCTGCGGCCTCAAGGACACCCGCAAGGCCAACGTCGACTACTCGGTCGGCGAGGTCTCGATGGCGGGCATCGCCCTTTTCATCCTCAAGGAGGGCTCGCGCAACGCGATGAACCTCGACCGCTCGGACGACGCCTTCCGCGAGAACTACGAAAAGGTCTTCGGGGCCGGACTGCCGCACATGGACGTGGTCGAGGACCTCTTCAGGAAGCTCGGCACCGACGGCTTGGAAAATGTGAAAAACTTGATGGTCAATTCCTTGCTTCGCAAGAGGGTGTTCAGGGACCACCTGGCACCCGGCGGCGGCCTCATCGTGGCGATTGACGGCACGGGGGTGGCAACCTACCAAACCGATCCCGGTGGCGGGCGCACGACGAAGACCTACAAGAGCGGCAAGACCAGGCACTTCGACTATGTCCTGGAGGCCAAGATCGTGACAGCCAACGGCTTGAGCATATCTCTCGGCACGGCCTGGATCGAGAACGTCGGGGAGGACTACGACAAGCAGGATTGCGAGCAGAAGGCCTTCGTGCGGCTGGCCGCCAAGATGAAGGGCCTCTTCCCCAGGATGCGCATGTGCATCGCCGCAGACGGGCTCTACCCCAACGCGACCTTCTTCGGCATCTGCCAAAAAAACCAGTGGGATTACATCGTGACCCTCAAGGACGGGAACCTTGCAGCCGTATGGGAGGAGCTGGGCCTGAGGCCCAAGGATACAAAGAATACCCGCGAGGTGCAGGCCAAGGTCAGGCTCAAGCAGACCTACAAGTGGGTCAACGCCATTGAATATGGCAAATTCAGCCTCAACTGGGTCGAATGCATCGAGGAGCTCACCAACAAGGACGGCACGGTCTCAATCGGCAGGTTCGTGCACGTGACCAACCTCCCGCTCGACCGCGATGCCGCCGCCAAGGTGAGCAAGGCCGGAAGGCTGCGCTGGAGGATCGAGAACGAGGGCTTCAACGACCAGAAGAACGGAGGATACAACCTCGGGCACAAGTTCTCCCGCGTGTCCTTCAACGCCATGAAGAACTACTACCAGTGCCTGCAGATCGCCCACATCATCAATCAACTGGCCATGCACACCACGGCAATCGCAGGGGAGCTCAAGCAATGGCCCAACCTCACACACGGGCACATCTGGAAGAAGTTCCTGCAGTACCTCGCCACCACCACCGACTCGCAGGCAGAGATACACCAAGGCAACGAACGACGACGGCAAGTCAGAATGGCCTGAAAAACGGCACGGGGAGAAGCCCGCCCCCATTGCGGGAACATCCTACAACCCTCCAAAAACCCCGTCGATCGCCTATGTAGAATGAAATCTTGCGACATCAACAACCCGGACCTAGGCTCGGGAAAGCAAGACTATGCCCCAATGCAAGCACACGCATCAGGTTACTACGGGTTTTGCGCACTTGCTGAATCGCTGTATTTTTTGCGCCTACTTCCATTTCTTTTGGGAAATTCGTAATATTGAGTATGGGAACATCGAAGAATGTGGAGATTGAAAAACCCGTCTACTTGACCAAGAGGTTACTTGTGAAACTGTCAACCAAGGCGTTTCGCAAGGCAGCTACCGAAGCAATGGAGGTCATGGGCTACGTGGTGATCGAGGAAGATGGATGGATCATCAAGAAATTTAAGGACGGCACCATTGAAAAGATTCATGAATTGGAGCGATCCAATATTCCATTAATCTTCGACTAAGGTGCAAGAAACGTTAAGAATGCGCGTGTTTGCTGGACCCAATGGTTCTGGCAAATCGACCGTGATACAATCAGTGCATGATCATGAGGTGAATGGACACTTGATTGACTTTGGTGCTTACGTAAATGCAGATGATGTCGCCCGGAAATTGAGGCTCAACAATCTTGCGCTGTCGGAATTCGGACTATCCAACCTCGCAATCGATGGACTGATCAGATCAACAACCGACGCTGGTCTATTTTCTTACCTCATCCAAGAAAAAGACCTCCGGGATTCAATCATGTTCGATGGGAACATCGTCAGGCTGACGGAACCGAGGTGGGCAGAACCAATTGCCCAGATCCTTGCAAATTGGATCAGAGCCGAGCTTTTGCAGGCTCGGAAAAAATTTTCTTTTGAAACGGTCTTTTCGCATCCCAGTAAAGTGGACTTTATCAAAGCATGCTCCGATCTGGGATATAAGGTGTATTTGTACTTTGTGGGTACATCGACACCCGAAATCAACAAGTTCAGGGTTCGCTACCGCGTCAATCAAGGTGGCCATTCTGTACCCGAAAACAAGATCGAGGAACGTTACTACCGTTCAATGGAACTTTTGTGGGAGGCAACCCACCGCTGCTATCAGGCCTATTTTTTTGACAATTCCCGTGACGGAGTTCGCCCGACATTGTTTGCGAGCTACAAAGTGATCGACGGACTCAAAAGGTGGGACCGCCTCGCAGATGATGACATTCCTGAATGGTTCATCAAATATTATCTTCGCAAGGCGAATGCTCATTCTTGAGTAACGTTGCAAGGATTTAGTTTCCAAATTTTCTTGCCGCAGTTCGCAGGAATCTTTTTCATAATAAGTTTGATTCGGCTATGCCATCTTCACGTTATCGCCTCCCCATCCTAGCCGCCCTCGCCATGCTCACGCTCACGAGTGCCATCTGCATGCCTGCCCGCAAGCACCAAGACCCACGACTCGAGGAGATCGCCCTGCCCGATGGGTTCCACATCGAGATCTTTGCCGAGGGCGTGAAGAATGCGCGGTCCATGTGCATCGGCGACAAGGGCACGATCTTTGTCGGCACACGCAACAAGGGCGACGTGTATGCCGTGCGCGACACCGACGGCGACTATGCCGCCGACACGGTGATCACCATCGCCTCCGGCCTCAATATGCCCAACGGCGTCGCCTTCCGTGATGGCAGCCTCTATGTCGCAGAGGTGAGCCGCGTGATCCGCTATGACCAGATCGAGGACCATCTGTCGGCTCCCCCCGCCCCCGTCGTCGTGAACGCCTCCTTTCCCACCGAGGAGCACCACGGTTGGAAATACATCGCATTCGGCCCCGACGGCAAGCTCTACATACCCGTCGGCGCGCCCTGCAACATCTGCGACCATCCTGAGGATGAACGCTATGCCTCAATGATGCGCATGGATGCCGATGGCAGCAACCTGGAAGTGTTTGCCCATGGCATCCGCAACTCCGTGGGATTTGCCTGGCACCCCGACACCAAGGCGCTTTGGTTCACAGACAATGGCCGCGATTGGCTGGGCGACGATTCCCCGAGCGACGAGCTCAACCACGCCCCAAAGGCCGGGATGCACTTCGGCTACCCCTATTGCCACGCAGGCTCGACCCTGGATCCCGAATTCGGAAAAGACAAGTCCTGTGCCAGTTACACGGCCCCGGCGCAGAACTTGGGCGCACACGTCGCGGCCTTGGGAATGCTGTTTTACACCGGAAAAATGTTCCCCGCGGCCTACCAAAACCGCATTTTCATCTGCGAGCACGGCTCCTGGAACCGCAAGATACCCGATGGCTACCGCGTGATGACCGTGGGACTGGAGGGTGACAAGGCTGTGAGCCACGAGAGTTTTGCCACGGGTTGGTTGAAGGGCAACGAGGCATGGGGTCGGCCGGTCGCCTTGCTCCAGCTCCAAGACGGCAGCATTTTGGTCTCAGACGACTTTGCAGATGTGATCTATCGGATCACGTATTCTAAGTGAAAAATAAATGCTATTATTATCGAGCATCGCACCACCAAAACTAGCAGGTTAAGTGACGGAAATAAAACTTACCAACACATACAATACGTTTTTCACTAATTAACAATGCTATATCTGGGATAAGTATAGGCGTATTTGATACCATCTTATCGAAAAAATAGCTAAAAACAAATAGCAATTATCCACTCTCGAAGAACCTAAAAGACCTATTTTTTATAGGATACGACTTCCTTTCAATCTCAGATTTCGGTAAATTTGAAATTATGAAACCCGAAGGATGGCACCAACGGGTTTCACGTTCTTTTTGAATTAATAATTTCAGTTAAAGATATGGGCACTAACTCTAATATCCAAGAATTCGTGAGAATTATCTGGGGTAAAGTTATTGCCTAACATTTTGAACTGTGGATAAGCTCGTTGCTAGTGACGTTACGATTAGCTTTTGCTTACCAATCCAAATGCTTTTTTGCTTATGGACAGTTGGGAAATTTACAAAGATAGCGCTGGCCTTTGGCGCTGGAGGAGAACTGCTAGAAACGGTAATATCGTTGGAGCGTCTTCACAAGGGTATCACAATCATGCAGACTGCCTTGCTAACGCGAGGCGGAATGGCTACACGGGATAAAAAGCCCGATTTCCAAGGATTCGAGCCGAGCCAATAAAGCTCGGCTCGTTTCTACTTGGGATATGTCGACCGTTCCATCAAGTAGATGGATCATTTCGTGTAGAATTCCCTGGTCGCCTAGCAATTCATCGTGGGTAATAAAGCCCGCTTTGATTGCGATCCAACCAACCCAGCAAGCTTGGTGAAGAGCTTTGGGAAGCGATCTCATGTATTCGGCATCACAAAGGGTACTAAATCTTTCAAGCACATTCGGGGACTGGAAAACTCCATCTAGAGTTTCTCCCAGATTTCTAACTGCGAGTAATTCTTGAGCCTCTTGCTCGTTTTCAGCAAGCACGTATCCAGAATAAAGTTTATCCCCTACCGAATATGAAGTAAGATATGAATTTCTACTCATTCCTGACACTAACATATTGCTAAATTAGCAACGAAAACGAAAAAACCAATGTCTGGCCCCTATTTGACATAAAGTGCCATTTCAACTGAGTTTGAAGTAAAAAGTCCTCGATCATGAATAAAAATTGGGTAATCTTCCCTTGACTCCTATCAAAACCGCGCAATCACGCGCAGGTTCAGCAATCGCGAAGACAGGTAGTTGGGCACGCCAAATTGGTTGTTGAAAACGTCTTTGACCCACACGTAAGACACGGTATTGGCACGCTGGAAAAGGTTGAACAATTCGAGTGAAATCCAGAGCGATTCCACCGCAAATTTCTTTTCTGAGCGGTCCTCGATCGAGTTGATCAGGATCACACGGCTGAAACCGAGGTCTACCCGCTGGTAGCTGGGGTATTGGAAAACTGTGCGGTTCTCGACCACCTTGGGTGGACCGAAACGCAAGCCCGAGCCGTAGACAAAATTGATATGTGCCTTGTAATTGGGATTGATCGGCAACTCGTCTTGGAAAAACATCGAGAATTGGAATCGCTGATCGGTCGGGCGCGGTTTGTAGCTCTCGTTGAGCTCAACCACCTTTTCCTGGGTGCGCAGCATGCCGAATGTCATCCAGCTGTCCACACCCTTGATGAACTGCCCCGTGATGCGGGTATCCAAACCGTAGGCATAGCCGGTCGCATGGTATTGGGGGTAATAACGAATCCGAACGTTGTCTACCTCGTATGGCACCAGGTTGGTGAGGTATTTGTAATAGCCCTCGGCGGTGACCTTGAAGGGGCGGCCCCAGATATTGAACAAATAATCGCCGCCGATGATGGTGTGGTAGCTGCTCTGGGCCTTGCGGTTGGTAAATAGGCTGCCGTCAAATGCACGCATCTCGCGGTAAAAAAGGGGCTGTTGGTACACACCGGCCGCCACCCTGATCTGGTAGCGTCGTTTGTCTCCTCGCACATAGTCAGACTCATCGATCGCGTGCATCGCTGTGCGCAAGCTGTCGTTGGACGATGGATCGATTACAAACTGCACACGTGGGGCAAAGAGAAGCTGGTTGTTGAGGTCGTTGTAGATCGTGCGGCAACCCAAGACAATGCGCTTGGAGTTGTCTCGGCTGATCTTCCAATAGTCCTGCACAAACGCCTTGTACACGGTGCTATTGACCTCCTGGTCGTTGCGGTAGGATTCATCGATCACAAAATAGCCCGCCGAGTCCGTGCCATTCCATTCCTGCAAGTGATCTTGGATCATTTGCCGCTGTGCGCGCACACCCCAGGTGATCTTGTGCTTGTAGTTGCGTCCCGGAAACCAATCGCCCCGCTGCTCCAAGGCCAATACCGTGCCCTGCAGGTAATTGCGGCCATGGCGGTAAAAGGTACCCACCCCGCGGTCAAATACGACTTCATTGTAGCCCTCGGAGCCAAAATTCGTATTCACATCGCTCAGAAAATAG
>JANMIM010000912.1:0-3526 GCA_031375795.1 Bacteroidota bacterium | reverse complement strand
GCACACTGTTTTTGACGGTGGAGGAGGAGTTTGTGGACGATGAATTGCAGCACGAGGTGCGGGTCGGCATCGGCACGATCAAGCCACAATTTACACTGGATGTGGAGGGCACCGTCGCCATGCGTGCACGCGTGGGCACCTTCAAGGCCGACTCGGTGGCAGCAGACAAGCAGTGGCATACCATCCTCGCCGAGGGTGATGGCCTCAATGACTGCCAAGCCTACGAGATCTTTGCCCACATCTACGATACCAAGACCGAGCGCTATGCCCTCACACATGCCGTGATTCTCATTGCCAAAGGCCGCAGCGGCGAGCGCATTCAGATCACACGTGCCAGCAGCAGCTACTTCTGGGGCAGGTTCCTAAACCGTATCAAGTTCAGGATCAAGCGCGAATATGGCAAAGAGGTGGTGCAAATGCGCGCCAGGGACCACTATGGGTTCACCGTAGATGGCAAGCCCAAAATGATTTTCTACCGCGTCACCAAGATCTGGGACCGCGCATTTGAAAACGAGGGCTACCGCGAGCGCCGCAACGTCAAGCAGACCATGCCCAAGCGCATCAAGATCAAAAATGCCAATCAATTGCGGCAAAACGATTAATCCATTGTTGAACCTCCGAGAAATGTATTGGATATATGGCTAAGGAACCCGCTAGCATACCCAAGGATCCCATTATTCCCGATAGCCAGAACTATGCCCTCTTGAAAGCAGAAGGAGTGGAACGTGTGCAGGAGTTGGCCGGTGATATCTGGACCGACTACAACCAGCACGATCCGGGCATCACGATCTTGGAGCAACTGTGCTATGCACTCACCGAGCTCGCCTACAAAAGCAACATGTCCATGGATGACTTGCTCTATGCCAAGCGCAAAGAGCAATTCAACCCCAAGGACAACGCATTTTACCCCGCGTTCCAAGCCTTTCCTTGCAGTCCCCTTAATGTGCTGGACTACCGCAAGCTGCTCATCGACCAGCTCTACCCAGATGTCAAGAATGCCTGGCTCGTGCCGCTCGAGAGTGGTGCCTTTGGCGTCAACATGTCTGGATTGTTTCAGGTGAATTTGCAACTCAACAGCGACTCTCCTGAGAAGCGCCAGCAAGCAAAGGAAAATGCCTTCAAGGTCCTGAACAAAAACCGCAACATCTGCGAGGATTTTGAGCAGGTGCGTATTCTCTTGCCCCTCGACATCGCCGTCAAAGTCGACGTGAGCCTCGATCCAAAGGCGCATGCCGAGCAAGTAATCAGCGAAATCCTCTTCAGGCTTTCTCAGACCTTCAGTCCGCAGACGCGTTTTCGCTCCCTGGACGAACTGAAGGAAAAGGGGCTCAGCCTCGAGGAAATTTTTGACGGACCGCCGCCCAAGCATGGGTTTGTTGATACCGACAGTCTCATCGCCACAGGGATCACGCCCTCGTGGACCATCCAAAACCCTGCCAGGCTCGTGAACCTCGTGCGCGAGACACCCGGGGTCGAACGCGTGCAGCAGCTCGAAGTCGGCGTGTTCTTTGAAGGCACAAAATTGCCGGAGGGATTCAAGCTCATCGAGAAACTCAAAGGAGACGAGGAGTTTGACGGCTACTACCTCACCACATCTGAGAAAAAGCTCCCCCGCGGTCACAAGGAAAAGAAAATCAAGAACATCGCCAAGGAGCTCCCCATCGGTCTCTACATGTTGAAGGAAGACGACAAGCTTCCAGACGGTTATTACCCGCAGATCGACATCGAGGGCATCTTGAAAAATAGGTCCGTCACCTGCACCATCGAGGGACTCAGCTATGAATACGACGCCGAAAGCGTCCTCAAGAATTACCAACGTCTGCAGGCGGAAATCCTGACCCAATACCAGCACGAGGTGGAGTTTCCAGAGCCACGCGGCACCTCCAAGCGTAGCGTCGAGGAGCTCGTCCACTATTCCAGCATCCAGGAAAATTTCCCTGAGATCTATGGCATCGGCAACTTTGGCGTCTCCAAAAGTCGGCCATTGGAGTGGCGCAAGCACGCCCGCAACCTGAAGCAATACCTGTTTTTCTTTGAGCAGGTGATGGCAGACTACCTCGCCCAGCTCACCAATTTCTACCAGCTCTTTTCCCTCAAGGATGAGATTGCGCAGACCTATTTTCACCAAGTGCCACGCATTCCGTGGGAGGAATGGCTGCTGAAACCAGGCCAGACCATCGAAGATCTGCAAGTCGCCCTCGACCGCATCGGCGCATCCTTTGACCCGATCGCCGATCGCCGCAACCGTGCCCTGGACCACCTGTTGGCACGATTTGGAGAAGAATTTCTCTCGGAGGCCTACAATACCATCACCCGCAACGCCATCGAGGAAACGCAGGAGAAGTATGAGAATGAGCTGATCAAGGCCAAATTGCGCTTCTTGGGCAATGTCGTGGAGCTTGGCCGTGACCGAGGCCGCGGCTTGGATTACCTGAGCTATGCCGGTGGGCAGGAGTCGAGCGACTATGTGACGCACTCCACCGCCCTGCAAAAGCGCTTGGCCCTTTTGTTCAACATGAAGGACCACCAGAAGGTGTCCCTCTCCGAGTCGGTGCGTGAAGCCGAGGGTGTATCCTTTGGCAAGAAGGCCAAGGCAAAGGCCGAAGGCAAGAACGGATTCACCTTCAGCGCCAAAAACAAAGACGTACTCGGAGCCGTGATGAAGGAGGGGCTTTCCCGCGATGCGTTTGTGATCGAGGAAAACCCCAAGAAAAAGAACGAATTCCATATCTATTTCGCTGGGTTGGGTGGCAAGTCTGCCAAGGAACCCGTCTACACGGGTGTCTCGGTCGACAAATGCGAGATGGCGATCACCGCGCTGATCAAGCGTGTGCGCGAACTCAATGCCGCCTCTGAAGGATTTCACCTCATCGAGCACGTGCTCTTGCGCCCGGTAGGAGACGTGATGTACACGTGGTACCTCGTGCGCGAAGGCCGCATTTTCCTGGAAACGCCCGTCATGGAAAACGTCGCGTTTGAGGAAGACTTCAAGAAATTGTTGAAGGCCCGGGCCACCGATTCAGAAAACTACGTCACCACGGGCACGCCCGACGAGGGCTTCACCCTCGTGCTCACAGGCGATGACGGCTCCGTGATCGCCTACAAAGAAGGCTACATCGACGAAACTTCGGCCGAGCGCGAGCGCGACCGCATCATCCTGCTCATCCCACAGATCGACGATGCCGACTCGGGCCTCGTCATTCGCAAGGAGCAATACATCCCCAAGGGAGCATTGTTGGCAGACGACTTCTACTCGATGCAGCTCAGCGTCGTATTGCCGGCATGGCCCGTGCGCTTCAGAAATGACAAGTTTCGCGCCTTGTTTGAGCAAGTCGTCAAGCTCAATGTTGCCGCCCATACCCATGTCGTCTGCTATTGGATGGACTTGGCGGAGATGGCAGACTTCGAAAAGATCTACCTCGAGTGGCGCACGGAAAAAGCCAAGCTCCAACCCAAGCAACCCTGGCTCGATGAATTGTCCTGGTGCTTGGTCATCCTTCTCAAGTTTTTCGCAGACCCTAGCGAT
>JANMIM010000899.1:0-14795 GCA_031375795.1 Bacteroidota bacterium | reverse complement strand
GGCAAGGCCGGCTACCTGGGCGTGGCGATGCCACGCCTCCTGAAAAATCGCCTGAGTCCGCTCAATGCAGACACGGTCGCCCACCAGACCCGCCATGGCTTTGTGACGGCCGGCATCGTGCTCAACCTGAGCCCGAGTGTGAAGTTCAGGCCATCGGCCTTGGTGAAGCTCTCCACCGGCGGTGGCGAAAGCGTGGACCTCAACGCAAGTTTCCTTTTCAAGGAAAGGATCTGGATCGGAGCATCCTGGCGCAGCGAGGATGCCGTGGTCTTGATGGCCGAGTTTTGGCCGACGCAGCAGTTGCGCATCGGCTATGCCTATGACATGACGACCTCGGCCCTGCGCCAATACAATACCGGGTCGCACGAGCTCTCGCTGGGCTTTGATTTTGCATTCAAAAAAGGAAAAGTCGTTTCTCCAAGGTACTTCTGATGATGTCGAAATTTTACCGAATACTGTTGGTTTTGTTGGTCAGTGGCTGGATGGCGGTTCCCGCGCATGCCCAGGGCCCGGGGTTCAAGCGCGCCGACCGCTATTTTGAAGGCGAGGCCTACCCCTCGGCAGCCAAGCTCTACGTGGCGGGTCTGGCCAGGGGCTTTGACCAACGTGCCGCAGAGCGCCTTGCAAGGTGCTACCAAAACATTGGCGAAATCGAGGAGGCCACCAAGTGGTATGAAAAAGCTGCCCCACAGACCAAATCTGCCGACGTCGCCTACCAATATGGCCAAGTCTTGAAAAGCGCCGGCGATTACAAGAAGGCTGCGGAGATGTTTGACAAATATGGTGAGCTGTCGCAAAAGTATGATGAGGCCCGCAAGCAGGCCGAGGCTTGCGAACGTGCCGCATCGATCAGGGGCGACGGCAAGGGCTGGAAGATCGCAGCCACCGACCTCAACAGCGCGGCATCGGACTTTGGGCCGGTGATCGCGGGCAATCGCCTGATGTATGTAAGTGCGCGGCCCCGTGGCTTCTTCAGCCGAATCCTAAACCTGCGCAACAACAACCTCTTCTACGACATCTACGCGGCAGAAATCAAGGGGCCCGTGAATTTTGGCAAGTCCAAATTGCAACGCGGCAGCCTCAAGACCCGCTTCCATGACGGGCCGCTTGTGTTTACCCGTGACATGGCGACGGTGTACTTCACGCGCAGCAACATCAAAAAAGGCAAGCTCAAGCGCGATCAGCAGGAGCGGGCTCATTTACAGTTGTTTTCGGCGCAGTTGGTCGGGAAAAAATACAAGCATGCCGAGTTGCTGCCCTTCAACGGCGACGGCTATTCGACGGGCCATCCTGCGCTCAGCCCTGACGGCAAGCGCTTGGTTTTTGCATCCGACATCGCCGGCGGCATGGGCGGCAGCGACTTGTACATCACCCAATTGGAAAATGGCAAATGGTCCACACCGCGCAACCTCGGCAGCGATGTGAACAGCATGGGTGATGAGCTGTTTCCCTACATCTCCTCCAACGGCATGCTGTTTTTCTCCTCCGACGGGCAACCCGGCCTCGGCGGACTCGACATTTTCCTTGGATTCCCGCTTCCCGACGGCATGTGGGGCAATATCCAAAACCCCGGCGGACCCTTGAATTCCCCTAGGGACGATTTTTCCATGGTCTGGGACAATCGTGGCCAAGGCTACTTCTCCTCCAACAGGGTCGGCGGCAAGGGCGAAGACGACATCTACCAATTCAGCCGCATCGTGCCCGTGCAGGTCGAAGTGACCGATGTCACGACGGGTGAGCCGGTGGAGGGCGTGAATATCAAAATGCTGAGCAGCAGCGGTACCGAAACGCCATTGACCAGCGATGCCAGTGGCAAAGCATCGTCCTACATCGAATGGAACAAGGCCTACAAGTTTGCGATGAGCAAGGAAGGCTACCGCGAGGAAACGGCCACGATGGATGCCGATCCAGAGAAAAATGCTGCGGGCAGGGAAGTGAAGGTCCTGTTGTACAAGTACCCCGTCGCGCATGTCGATGGATCGGTCAGCAGTGCCCTCGATGGCAAGCCGATCGCCGGTGCCCAGGCGCGCGTCGTGGGCGAGGTGCGGGAATTTCCCTTTGCCTCTGACGACAAGGGAAAATTTAGCGGCGTCGTGGACACGGCCAGCATCTACACGTCGATCGTGCAAAAGGACGGGTTTCAACCGGCGATTTCTGCATTTGAAACCTACGGGATGACGCACGATGCGACCTTTCCTGTCTGGGCGACCTTGAAGCCGGGCGGCTATGTCCTGGTGGAGGGTGTGACCGTCGACAAGACGACGGGAGCAAAATTGGCGGAGACCAATTTGCGTGCCCTCACGGCTGCCGACTCAGTGGTGAGCGGCCCGATCAAGTCCCGCAAGGACGGCAAGTTTTGGCTCGTGATCGACCGCAAGGTCAATGCCGACTTGCTGGCCTCACGCGATGGTTACTTTACTTCGCGCGTCGTGATGCCCGATTTCGGGAAACTCAAGGGCGACTCGACGGCCAAGGTCACGGTCGAGTTGGTGCCTGCCAAGGTGGGTGAATTGGTGAAAATTCTTTATTACGATTACCGCGAGTCGTTCCTGATGGCAAAGTCGAAGAATGACCTCAATGAGATCGTCTACTTCATGCTCGACAATCCTGGTGCAAGTGTGGAGCTGAGCTCACATACGGACAGCCGTGGATCGGATGCCTACAATTTGACTTTGTCGGAGGCGCGTGCCAAGGCGGCGGTGGAATATGTGATTTCCAAGGGTGTGGCCAAGGAACGGATTGTCGCCAAGGGATATGGGCGCACGCAGCTGGCCAATGATTGTGTGGAAGGGAAGGAATGTACGGATGCTGAGCATGGGGTCAATCGGCGGACGGAGATTCGGGTTACGGCGGTGAGGTGAGAGTTCAGAGTTCAGAGTTCAGAGTTTGCTGGTTTTGGGGGGAGGATGAAGGATGAAAGTTTGCTTGACTCTGCGAACCGGCGCCTGTCCCCCCGCTCTTTGAGCGGGACGCGGCGATTCAGAGATCGGGGCGCTCTTTGCGGTTTCATTTTCAGCTGATTGGGTTTGAGCTGAGAGTTGAGGGTAGAGCGTATTTTGGATTTGATTCATTGGCCAATTGCGGCTTGACAGTATGGTAGAAGGTAATAATAGGGTTATGAGAAGATATTCTTGTCTCGCTGGCGCGCGGTTGTGCGTCGTGATGAGCTTGCTTTTATTGCTGGGAGGTCTGCTTAGCGCCCAGACGCAGACGATCAATCCGCCGCGAAAGTGGGCGACTACGATCGGGGGTGTGAATTTTGATTATATCGCTGACGCAGTGAGCGATGGGCAGGGCGGCTTGTATGTGACCGGTTATACCAACAGTCCCAATTTCCCGACCTCCTTGGCGGGTAGTCCGGGTTTGGGATACGATGTGTTTGTCGCCCGCTTCGACAGCTTGGGCGCGGTGCTTTGGAGTACGCGTTATGGCGGCTCGGGGAACGACTTTGGCTATGCCATCGCCCGTGACGGCGCTGGCGACCTGCTCGTGGCGGGCAAATTGGGTGGCCAAGGCACATTTGTGACCGACAGCACCTACAAGGGCACGGGCGACGACATGCTCGTCTTGAAATTGAATGGCAGTGGCGCTTTTGTGGCTGCCATGCGTTATGGAGGTTCGGGCACTGATGAGGCCGTGGGCATTTCCACCGGCTCCAACAACCACATCGTGGTCGTCGGCAATAGCAGCAGCACCAACATCTCCACCACTTCGGCGATCTACAACGGCACGAGCGGCGATGCATTTGCCTTGCGCCTCCGCAGCAATCTGAGCCGCCACTGGGCCTTTCGCTATGGCGGCAATTCATTCGACAAAGCAAATGACGTGGTGATCGACCCAGCCACCGGCAATGTCTACATCGGCGGGGAGACGGGCAGCTCCAATTTCTCGCAGACCATCACGACCTACCAAGGCAGCGGCGGCGCCAAGGGCTTCGTGATGCGTTTTGATTCGCTCGGTGCCCGCACGTGGTCGCAGCTATACGGCGGCAGTGGGGTCGAGCGCGTTTATTCCCTCGCCCTCCCCTCCAATGGCGGTTTGCTGGCCACGGGCTACACGACGAGTTCCGATTTCCCGCAGACCATCTCAGGATTGGGTGGCGCTGGCCAGGATGCATTCCTCCTTCACCTGAACCTCGATGGCACCCGCGACTACGCACGTCGTCTCGGCGGCAGCTTGGATGACGCAGGCGTGGACTTGGCCACAGACGCCGCTGGCAACATCTTCATGGCCGGCGAGACCCGGAGCCCCAACTTCCCCAGCACCAATCCAGCTTACAGGGGTTCGGGCAGCGATCAGTTCCTGGCAAAATTCGGCCCGATGGGCGATCGTGTCTGGAGCATTCCCTACGGTGGATTGCTCGACGATTTCTCTGGCGGCAGCGTGACCTCGTCTGCAGCCTCGGTCTATTTGGCTGGGCATACCCAGAGCACCAATTTCCCGCAGACCATCACCGGCACAGGCGGCAATACGGCTCGTGGTTCCGTCGTGCGGATGCGGGATTGCCTCGGGCAGGATGCCGACTTCAGCTTCCAGCACGTCTGCGAATTTGACACGGTGCATTTTACCAACCTCTCCGTGCGCGGCACCTCCGACACGATCGCCCACCGCTGGTGGTTTGGTGACGGCGATAGCTCGGACGTCGTGAACCCTTGGCATTACTACGCCACGCCCGGCAGCTATGCCGTGATGCTGCGCGTCACGAGTCCCTGTGGCGTCGATTCGTTCATGACCAAGACCGTCAATGTCTATCCCGCCCCGCGTGTCGATTTCGGGCATTCAATTTCCTGCGCCATGCGCGGCACGGCATTCATGGACAGCACGGTGCTCGATACCGTGGTCGGGAGCTTTGCGGCATCCTGGGTCTGGGCATTTGGCAACGGTGCCCTCTCCGCGCAACAGAATCCGACCTATACCTACCCGACCACCGGCAACTATGCCGTTCATTTCACAGTCACGAGCAACCATGGCTGCGTGGACAGCTTGGTCGACACCGTGCGGGTGCACTACCGCCCCTACGCCAATTTTGGTGTGGCCGATGTATGCTTGCGCGACACGGCGATGTTCATGGACAGCACCGTGATCGGCGGGGATAGCTTGGCGACCTGGGCTTGGGACTTTGGCAGCATGGGCGCTACAGCATCCGTCCAAAATCCGAGCTATGTCTACACATCGCCCGATACGTTTGCAGTGCAGATGATCGTGACGAGCAACGAGGGTTGCGCCGACACCATCATCAAGCCGATCAAGGTGTTGCCGCTTCCGATTGTGAATTTTGGCATGACGGCCATTTGCTGGCCCGACACGGTGGCCTACACCGACAGCTCCAGCATCGTTGGCGATCTGATCTCCGGCTATGAATGGCATTTTGGAGACGGCCAAATGGACACGCTGCAAAACACGATGCACAGCTATGCCGCCTCGGGCGACTACGATGTGGTCTTGTGGGTCTTCACGGCGAGCGGCTGCGCCGACAGCCTGCTCACGCCCCTCAATGTCCACGACAAACCGACCGCGGACTTCACCGCGCCGGATGTCTGCTGGCCGGCGACGAGCATGTTCAGCGACGCGACCGCGCTCGCTGGCGACAGCCTTGTGACTTGGACCTGGGCATTTGGCGATGGGGGAATGGACACGGTTGCCGACCCGAGCCATTTGTATGCGGTTGCTGGCACTTATGCCGTGAATCTGGAGGTTGTTTCCTCCTTCGGCTGCCGCGACACGGTGACCAAGGACGTGTTTGTGCATCCCAAGCCCACCGCATTTTTTGCGCCTGTCAATGTCTGCTATCCCCTGCCGCTGAACCTGGTGGACGGCTCGACGGTGACCACCGGAAACATCACCGGCTGGAATTGGAATTTTGGCGATGGCAGCACTGGTTTTCTGCCCATCACAGCCCATCTCTACGCCAATGCAGGGAGCTACCTCGTGACCTTGGTGGCCACGACCTCCGAGGGATGCCGCGACACAATCCAAGACTCGATCGAGGTGTACCCGCAACCCAATGCCAACTTTGCCGTGGACAATGCCTGCTTTGGCGACACGGTGTTTTTCACGGATTCGTCGAGCGTGAGCAGCGGCACCCTGGTTCAGTACGCCTACACCTTTGGCGACGGCAACGGTGGCAACGTGGCCGACCCGGCCTATGTCTACGGGCAGGGCGGCACATACGTCGTCTCCGAGACGGTGACCAGCAACCACAACTGTATCGACGTGGCTTTTGGCACGGTGACCGTGTACGAGCTACCCAATCCTGACCCCGTGGTCGTGGGCTATGCCGACATCTGCCAGGGCGATACGATTGTCTTGCAGGAGTCGCAGGCATTCCCGCAGTATGAATGGGAGACCGGCGAGACGAGCAATTGGATCAGCGTACAGGGCCGCAGCGACTGGGTCGTGCTCACGGTGACCGACAGCAATAGCTGCCGCAACAGCGACTCGGTGCAGGTGCGCTTCCACAACGTGCCACGTCCCAATGCCGTCGTCACGCCTGGCCCGGTCGTGAACTCCTGCTCCAACGATTCGCTGTATGTATCGGCCGGCGGGTCCTACGCCTCCTACCAATGGTCGGATGGTTCGACCGACGGCATTCGCTATGTCGGTCAGTCTGGGCCGCTCTCTGTGCTGGTGTTCAATGGCTTTGGCTGCGCTGACACCTCAGAAGTCGCCACGATCACCATCGTGCCTGCACCTGCGGCTCCAGTGATTTCGCAAAGCGGCAGCCTGCTCAGCGTGCCCACGGCAGCGAGCTATCAGTGGTACTTGAATGGCCTCGCCATCCCCAACGCCACCGCGCAGACCTACAATGCCGTCGCGACAGGCAACTATTCCGTCGCCATCACGGCTGCCAATGGCTGCACGGCATTCTCGAGCACGATCTCCTTGATCGTCGGCGCGACGCCTGCCTTCTTCGCCGACTTCACGATCTACCCGAATCCATTTTCGACCGAGATGCATCTGGCCGGCAACTTGAAAAAGGGCGGGGTGATGGAAATCAGACTGATGAATGCAGCCGGGCAAGTGGTCTTGACGGAATCAAAGACGGTGTCCTCGGGTGCCTTTGAACTTGCGATGGAAACCGCCGATTTGCCTGCAGGCTACTATATCTGCGAATTGCGTTTGGGCAAGGAAGTCATGCGGCGGGCTTTGGTGCGGCAGTAAGCGAATTGCTTGGCTGGCGGTTCTATCAAGGGTATTTCACGATTTTCTTCGCGATGAGGGATTCAAACGCTGGCAAGGCGTTTGGGATCCCTCATCGCGATTCTTACCTTTTTTCCTCGCCAGGATACCCGATTTCGAGACCTGGAGACGACTGATGCAAATTTTGAAAGCCGCTTCCAAAGCAAACCTCAAATTTTGCCAATTACCCACATCTTCCGTCGAAAATGTATTCGATTCAAAATTTTATGTGGCCATTTTCCCAGGTGTTTCGATTTGTTGAGACATGCGTGGGGCACCAAAATTCAATTGAAAGTCAAGCTCAAAACTCAGCGATCGAGTATTCGCACGATTTGATGGCCAAAACGAGGAAACCAGGGGGCACCGGAGCATGTGCTCGGGCCAATGATTTGCCAGCAGGCTACTATATCTGCGAGCTGCGCTTGGGCAAGGATGTGATGCGCCAGGCTTTGATGCGGCAATCAGCGCATCGCTTGGCTGGAGGTTCTGGCAAAGTTACTTCACGGTTTTCTTCGCGATGAGGGATTCAAACGCTGGCAAGGCGTTTGGGATGGCTCATCACGATTCTTACCTTTTTTGGAATAAAACACTTTTCCAGATCGAAAAAAAATGCGGCTTTCTGTTTCAATTCGGATGGTTTTGGAACAGAAAGCCGACCAAGCTTGAATACTTATTAGCTTTTTGAATTTGAAGTACTTACCTTAGTAATAATCCCCTACTCCATCTAATATGTCCAGAGAATCGCCATGAGGAATTTTCCTAGTATATTCGTTGGAAGGATGCTTTCTGCCGATGGACTTCCCCGCATAAGCGGAGGATCAACCATGGATGGGCTTGGAGGTAAGTCTCAAGAAGACCAAATGTTTATGATTCACCTGATTTGCAACGTTGGCGATCATTTGAGGAAGGGATCTTGCGATGAATAATGCTGCTACCAGCCCCAATTCCACCTGGATTGATGCACCCGACATTCGGTTACGGGTACAGCAGCCCTACCTCGCCATCCTCGGCAAGAGGCTTTTTGGCAGGGCATTCTTTCAACCTCTTTCTCCTATGAAGCCTCGCACTCTGTTTTCTCGCTTGCAATATTCCTTCGGCGCAGGGGTCTTGGCCATCGTATTCAGCTGCTTGCAGCTCTTGACTGCGCAGACCTTTCCTGCAATCGTGTCCTTCACGATGAGCCCACCCAACTCGCCTTATCTCTCCGATTTTTTGCAACCCGGGCAGGAACGGGTCATTTTGAATGTCACCTTTCTCGACCAAAATGAGCCCTCCTGGAATGTCAAACTCCGAATGAACATCGATGGCAATGGCATCACCCTGCGCACGTCACAAGCCTTCTACCAGTCTGTGACCCTAAGTCCCGGACCCAACCTGATCGATCTGGTAGAGTTGGAGCAGCTCTTTGACTTTTCCAAAATGGACGTGCAGGGCATCAATAAGTCGGAGCTCGTGAATGCTGGTCGCCTTCCCGAAGGAACCTACACCTTCTGCGTCGAAGTGATGGACGCCGCTCGCGGGGACCAATTGGGTACGGCAGGCTGCCATACTGCAACCTTGATCCAAAACAATCCGCCGCAGGTGACGACTCCCTCATGCGGGGATGTGATCTCTGCCGCTGGCGGCCAAAATATTTTGTTCAATTGGATCCCGATGCACGATCCCTCGATTCAGGTGCGCTACGAAATGAAACTGGTGCAGGTGCCTGAGGGAATGAATGTGAATGATGCCATCAACAGCACCTCGTTTCCGATCCTGGATTGGCTGGAGATCAATGGTACAAGTTTCATCTATGGCCCCACGCTACTACCCCTCGACCTCAATCAAAAGTATGCGTTTCAGTTGCGGGTGGTCGATGTGAATGGCCTGACCACCTTTGAAAACGATGGAAAGGCTCCGGTATGTTGGTTTACCTACGGCTTCAGCAACGATGGCACGATCGATCTCACCGCGCCCGCCCATCAAGCTCGGGTGACTGACCCCGCCAAGGTGGACTTCGCTTGGTCTGGACCGAGCAATGCCACCAACGGTCAGCAGCTGAAATACCATATCAAAGTGGTAAAACTTGGCGCGGGCGAACGCGTCACCAACCAAGGCACGGGCGCCTCGTACATGGACCGCACGCAAGGCGTCTGGTACGAGGACTCGACCGGCATCATGCCCAATATTTACGGCGGCTCCCTCACTGTGGAGCAACCCCTGGAGGCAGATGCCTACTATGCTTGGCAGATCAAATCGAGCACCGATGGCTTCAAGACAGCAAAATCTGAAGTGAGAGAATTCAGGGCGCCTCCCGTGATTTATTCCTTTTGGGTGGCCGATGGTGGATACATGGTCGAGGTCACCAATACCACCAATTACACCAAGGTCAATGAAAACAAATACACCAACCTCACGGGGACGGGAACGATTGTCATCACCCAAGGCGAGCAACCGACAGAGGTGAGTTTTGCCGGATTGACCGTGGAGATGATCGCCAACAAGTGGGTGCTCACAGCCAATGAAATCACGGTCCAAAAAACGGAAACCAAGGAACTTGACTTTGGGGATTATGGAGATGGCGGATTCGAAGTCAACACCTGGGTTTTCACGTCAATGGCTTTTCTGGCTCAGGGTCAGGTTCAATGGCGTTTCCCGCTGTCGGTGAATGCACCTGGCAACGCGATGGTCGTTTCTGCTGAAAACGTGCGTCTCAATTACATGAACCGTGAACTGAGCGGAGCCGTGGCATTTGCCGAAAACCAAAGCTATAACCTGCTGATCCCGATGGGATTTCTAGTAGATTTTTTGCCGACTTCACAATTTCTGATCCAGACCAGTGGAGTGACAACCCTGAAAATGAACGGGATGGTCCTTGCCCCCAATAATGTCAAAACCGTTTCAGGTGATCGTTATGCATTGCCATTTGTCAATGCGCAAAACCCCTTCTACATGGAGATCGCGCGACAGACGGGCGGAGAAGAACTCACGATTTGCGGCAATACCAAAATGTCATTGGAACCCAAGACAGCGGTTGTGGATTTTTCGGGCACGCAATCGCCCACAGGTTTGTTTGAAAGCCAACCGAATTGGGTCGGGGTCTATTTCAAGGAGTACGACATTCGTATTCCGACAGATTTTGACGACAGGGACCGCTTGTTTTTGCAGCAAGCCAAAACGCTCACCTACATTTTTGGGCAAGCGAGCTATCAAAACGCATGGATCACCGCAGGTGGTCTGAACCTGAATTTGACCGATGACGTTGCTTTGGACGCAACGGTCAATACTTTTCCAGGCAAATTGACGAGACTGCGACTGAAGATCGAGAACAACTCGATCGACGACTCCAAAATCAAAGGCTCTATCAAGGTACCCTTCTTGGCTTCCCAGCGCGAGCTGATTTGGGAAGCCCCAGTCGTCTCCAATGGAATCGGCATCGGCACTTTTGACGAAAATCACATCAAGTCATTCGGCAAAACATTTAACCCGTCCGATCCAGCCTCCAAACTGAAAATGGACATCAATGAGGCTGTATTCGTAGGCGGAAACCGTATCAGGATGAATGTGGACTTGGAGTGGCCCAAGATGGATGTCAAGCTGGAGGGCCTCTCCCAACTCAATGTCTGGGGCGATGGGGAGCTCGGCTTTGTGGAGCCCGACGGGGTCAAGGACCTGAACAACCAAGTCACGGTGAAATTGGGGAATATGACTGGCACTGCTGAATCGGTCGCTGCAGTGTTTGATGGGATCAGGTACTCATTCTCGTTGATGACAAAATTGGATTTACCAACCAACGGTTCATCACCCAAGGCAGCCATCACAACTGCTGTGGCGAATGCAAATGGCGGCGAAGCCCCCAACATGGTCTATTCCCGCTCAGATGGCCAACAAGTTGCCACCAAGTTCAAGCTAGCGCCGATCAGGTTCAAGGTGGAAAACGGCCTCATTGAAGCCGACTTGTTTGCGGATTATTATGACAACGACCCCAATTTCCAGAGCCGATTTGAGGCCAAGGGCGATGTCTTCATCAAAGCGCCCTACCCGACAGTGGCTACTGCACGGTTTGTCATGGCCAAAAAGGACGGAACCAAATTCTGGTATGCGCGTGCCGCCGCGCAAGGACTCAATATCCCGCTTGATCCCAATTTTTCGCTCAATGGCTTTGACTTCAGGCTCTACCACCACCTGTCCACACCGCCAGGTTATGCCATGGTGCCACCCAATCAATTCAACGATTTCTGGAACCTGAATGCATCGATCGATGGCTCTAGCTCGATTGAGGGGCACCAGATCGACGCAGGCACACCTTTTGGGATGTATGGCAAAATCGGCTTGCACGACACGCCGAGCGGTAAAAAACAACCCAAAAAACGCCCGGACCTCACTGGAGTCGTACCCAGCATCGGGGATCTTTTGCCTGAGATTCCGAGCTTTTGTGACCTCAAATATAGAGGCAGGAGCATCTGCAACATTGAGCCATGGCCTTGGGAGGGACTAGACCTTTGCGACATTCATATTACCTACCTTGAAAAAGGGGTCGTGGTCACCAAAAGTTGGTGCCAAGCCAATCTGTTTGATGTGCCATGGCCGACCTTGCAGTTTTGCGACCTGAAACTGGCCAGTGGCAAGAAGCTGGGCGACTTTACGCTCGGTCAGTTGGGTTTCTCCAACATCGACGTGTGTGACCTCAAGCTGCCAAACGGGTCTGGCCTCTGCGAATATTTTGATATCAGCGGCAGCTTATGCGACCTCAAGGATGCCGATGGGCCGATCTGCAACAAAAAACTCTGCGACCTCATGCCCAACCTTCCACCCGTGTGCCAATGGAAGATTCCCGGGATGAAGGAACTCTGCAAATTCGATTTTGGAGACCTCATACCCGATTTGGACCTCTGTGCGATCAAAGACCCCACCACAGGAAAATCGGCCTTTTGCGACTTCAATTGGCCTGGGGCCCTACCCGATGTCCCCAATCCCTGCGATTTGCGTCTCCCGAATGGTCAAAAGCTATGCAACATCCAAGCAGATTGGTGCGACATCATCGTGCCTGTGATGCGAAACGGTTCCATCCAACAAGTACCGCTCTGTGAAGTCAAATGGTGGGAAATCCCGTGGCCCACGGTCAATGTTTGCGATTGGAAAATCAATGGGCAGTCGCTCTGCAATCTCAACTTCAATTTCTGCGACTTGAAGATGCCACTCACCGAGCAGCATCCCTGCGACTTCATCCCCAACTTTTGCGACCTCGTGGATCCCACATCTGGCAAATCGATTTGCGAGATGGACCTCTTTCCCTTTGATTGGCCCAACTACAATTTCTGTGAGCTCAAGTGGCCGGGCACCAACCGTAAGATCTGCAACACCGATTTTGGTATTTGCGACTTCAAGCAGCCCAACGTGACCCCAGCAACCACACTTTGCAATTTTCGCTTTGGTAAGTTGCTGCCAGATATCCCTAACCTTTGCAAGGTGAAGGTTGAAACCAGCAACGGCGTTTACAAGGAGCTCTGTGACATCAATCTCAACATCAACATTCCCCGGATTTGTGATGTAAAAATGGCCGATGGCTCATCCTTGTGCAAGATCAAAATGCCTGAGCTACCCACCATTCCCTTGCCCAATCTATCTGGGATGCCAGATCCGCCTGCGTTACCTCCCAAAACCTATCAATGGTTGATCATGATGGGCGTGCGGACGGAATTCAGCTCCAACGGCACGATCCAAAAACATGCGCTCGATGGCAATGGATGGTTTTATACGACCTATGAGAATCCAAATGATTCCTATCTGGCGCGTGGATTTGGAGGAATGGAAATCTATCCAAACCAGAAAAAAGTGGACTTTCATCTCGAAGGCGAGTCTGGAACGATCAAGACGCCCGTAGGCAGGATCAAACCGGTTTGTGCAGAAGGTGAAATCAATGGATTTTTCAATGAAAATGACTGGGCCATCGACGTCGGCACACGATCCAATCCGTTGACCATCGAATTTGGATGTGTCCCTGAGCTCAACAACACGGGTTATATCAAGGCCAGACCGAGCGGAATCAAGGCGGTAGGCACCTTGGAGCGCACAGCCAAAACATCATGGACGGCAGAATTGGAGGTTGCATCTGTGAGATTCGAAGCGAAAGCCGATTTGGAAATGGAAGTAGAGGTCGGAATCGACTTTGAGAGCCCGACCCTCGATAGCAGAATTTCGGCTGATGCAAATGCGGAAATCACGGCAACTTTTGAAATCCTCGGCGAGGAAGAAAAAGTGGAAATAGGCGGCGTAGACGTGAGCGGAGACCTGAGTCTGAAGGTAGATGATGAGTTTTGCATGAGCGGCAAGCTGAAAGGCACCGTGACGATTTTGGAAGTAGATGCCGAGGTGAAAGTTGGCGTCAAGATCGCGAATGGCAACATCAGCTTTCCAGCCAATCCCAGCAGTTGCGATTGAGCGTGATGACATTGATCAAAAGTCAAAAATTGAAAACGTTGCTGAAACATATTGCCATCGGAGTTGCATGCGGGATGCTTGCGGTGTCTGCATGGGCCCAAAGAACCGTTTTGGCCATGCCCGATGACCAAGGGGTCTGGGTGCGATGGACCTCGCCTGACCTCAGCAGCAAAAACGGGATCAAGGTCTATCGGCAGGAAGGCGCAGGCGGTACCTGGACCGTCTTGAACGAGACGCCTTTTTCCTATGGTCAGGCAGACATCAGCACTTTGATCGCTCAAAACCCTAAGCTCAAGAATGCCAAGGCGATGGCCGATGCCATGCGCGCCAAAAACCAGCTCGAAGGCATGGGCTTGGCACTCGTGCTGAGTAAGGCCATCGAGAGCCGGGAGTTTTCCAACTATTTGGGTATCATCTATCACGACAAGACAGCACAGCCTGGAAAAGAATACCGCTACGAAGTCAGGGAGGTTTCGGGCGCTTCCGAAACGAGTTATGGGCAATCGCCGCTCGTGCGCGCCGGCAAAATGGTTCCCATCGCGGCGCCGACGGAGGTCAAGACCAAAGTCGGTGACACAAAACTCTCGTTTGGTTGGAAGCCAGAACCCAATCGCCTCACGGGGGCCCATGTCTATTACAAGATCGGTGGCAACGGATGGCAGCGTTTCAACAAACTCATCATCTTGCCGAGCAAAATCACACAAGCCAATGGTGATAAGACCTATCCCGAGTGGATGTATACCGCAGACAGCCTCGTCAACGGCACCACCTATACCTGCGTGATCAAAGGTGTGGATCTATTTGGTTTTGAAACCGAGGCGAGTCCAGAATTCAAGCTTACCCCCCTGGACAAGACGGCACCGAGACCGCCGAGCAAGGTGGTGCTCAATGCAAAGTCGGGCAAGGTTGCTGCGACTTGGGAGTTGCCCGATGCCAAAGGCGTGGAGGGATTCAACATCTACCGCGCGAGGGCTGAGGATACAATATTCGTGAAGCAAAACAAGCAGCTATTGCCTGTGAGCCTGCGCAAATATGAAGAGTTGGTGGAAGAGACAGGCGTAGGCTTTACCTATCTCATCGCCACCGTCGACAAGGCTGGCAATGAAGCGCGCAGCGAAGGACATACCCTGTCGATCGCCGATGAAAAGCCGCCCGTGACCGTGCGCAACCTCAAGGCCGTGGCCGATACCGGCGTG
>JANMIM010000881.1:0-1402 GCA_031375795.1 Bacteroidota bacterium | reverse complement strand
CCCAGTGGAAGGTGATCGGCCAGCAAGTCATGATGGCGCCGCTGGAGGTCCCCTTCCTCGGCCCCATCAACACCGACCAGTGGGATGGCTACCGCGCCGAGCGGCAGCGTGTCTATGACAGCATCCTCACCAAGCAGATCGACAACGTGGTCGTGCTCACCGGCGACATCCACAGCGCCTGGGCAAATGATCTGTCGACCGCAAGCTACAATGCCTCCACAGGCGAGGGCGCCGTGGGCGTCGAGTTTGTCTGCACCAGCATCACCAGCACCAACTCGGCCGTAGCCGTTCCGGTCGCGATCATCAGCGGCGCCAATCCACACATCAAGCACGTGAACCTGGCCGAGCATGGCTACCTCATCCTGGACGTGAACCAGCAGCGCGTGCAGTCGGACTATTGGAACATGGCCAACGTCTCCAGTGCCAACCAGTATGGCCAGACTTGGGAAACATCCTGGCTCTGTATGGACACCATGGCCCACTTGCAGTTGGCTGCCGACAGCAGCCATGCCTCCGCCAGCGTCCAAGCCGTCCAACCGCCCAAGTTTCCACCCAACCTGCCGATCGCCGTGGACGACCCCACGACCACCGATGGCTTGGTGGCCGTGCTGGGCGGATATCCCAATCCATTTCACACGAGCTTCATGCTCAAGTATTACCTGCACGCCAGCGCCAGCGTGCAGATACGCCTCATGGACCTGCGCGGGCGCGTGATCGAGGACCGGGAGTTGGGCAAGCAGGCCACGGGATTGCACATCGCAGAGTTTGCCCAGCCGCAGCTTGCACCGGGCATGTACCTGGCGGTGCTGCAGGTCAATGGCCGCAATATCACGCAACGCATGATCAAATACTGACACATGGAAACGATCGACATCGAGCAGGTCTGCGCGACAGCGCCCGACTTTTATCACAATTACATTCGCAAGGCGGGTGCTGGCGACTTGCTGCAAAACATGAAGTACCAAATCCATGAGGCCTACCTTGTGTTTGGGAAGGAATACAGGGACAAGGCGCTGCACCGCTATGCCGAGGGCAAGTGGACCCCGACGGAGCTCATCGGTCACCTGACCGATTCCGAGCGGGTGTTTCAATACCGAGCGATGCGGTTTGCCCGCAACGACAAGACGGAATTGCCGGGCTTTGATGAAAACATCTACATCGCCAATGCCGACTTCAATGCACGTGGCGTGGAGAGCATCTTGGAGGAATTTGTGCACCTGCGCCTGTCGGGCATGGCGCTGTATGCATCGCTCAGCTCGGAGGAGAAATGGCGCAGCGGTGTTGCGAATGGCAAGTCGATGTCGGCTATTGCTTTGTTTTATGCCAATGTTGGGCATTTTAACCATCATGTGGGGGTTTTGCGGGAGCGGTATTAGTGGAGGGAGTTGAGAGTTGAGAGTTG